>DASZEI010000023.1:0-6889 GCA_035940975.1 Jatrophihabitans sp.
CGGTGCGTCATGGCAGGGAGGGTAGCGAGGGGTGCGCCCGGCCGTCGCGGCATTTCCTCTACAGTGGAGTCGACCCCCCGCGTGGCGTCATCCTGTGAACCTCCCCAGGGCCGGAAGGCAGCAAGGATAAGCAGGCTCTGGCGGGTGCGCGAGGGGTCCTGTGCTTTCCGCCCGCCCGCTTCGGGACGGTTTCGCTCCCGGCTCATACCCCGATAAAGGTTGAAATATTACCTTTGACTTCCAGTGGCTGCGCCCGCGAGGATCAGGCGAAGGCTTGCTGGAGCTTGCCGACTGAGCCCCGCGGCTGGAGCTGGCCGGCTCTGTTCACCGGGGGATGGCGGAGGCACGGGATGACCTCACACCGGCTGCCGGACGCGGTCCTGCGGCCACTGACCGAGGCCCATGTCTTCGACTCGACCGTCGAACGGCTCGGTGCCGTGATCCGGCTCGGGGTGTTCGCCCATGGCGAGCAGCTGCCTCCCGAACGCGAGCTCGCCGTGAAACTCGGGGTCAGCCGGGTGAACCTGCGGGAGGCGATCGCGGCGCTGCGCGAGGCGGGCATGGTGCAGACCCGGCGGGGCCGGGGCGGCGGCACCACGGTGACCTACGCCGGTAGCGCGGCGCAGCCGGTGGATCCGGCCGAGTTGCGCCGCCGGCGCCCGTTGATCCTCGATGCGCTGAACTTTCGCCGGGTGGTCGAGCCGGGTGCGGCCTACCTGGCCGCCAGCAGCGAGCTGACCGCCGACCAGCGCGACTGGCTGATCGACTCCGAGGCGCGGGTGCGCACGGCCGGCCCGGGCCCGCAGCACCGCATTGCCGACTCGAGGCTGCACCTGGCCGTAGCCACCCTGAGCGGCTCGCCGATGCTGATCGAGGCGGTGATCCGGGTGCAGTCCAGCCTGGACGAGTTGCTCAGCCGGATACCGCTGCTGCCAGGCACCCTCGAACAGTCCCACCAGGCGCATCAAGCGGTGATCGCGGCGATCCTGGCCGGTGATCCGCTGGCCGCCCGGACCGAGATGGAACGGCAGTGCGACGCGACGTCCGTGCTGCTGAGAGCACTGCTGGAATGATCGGTGGGAGCGTAACGGCACCCATCCGAGAGGCAGGGCAGTGGGCACACGCTTACAGGGCAGGGTCGCGGTGGTCACCGGCGGCTGCAGTGGTATCGGCCTGGCGACCGTCAAGAAGTTCCTCGACGAGGGCGCCAAGGTGGTGATCGGCGACGTCGACGCCGAGGTCGGCGCGGCGCTCGCCGAGGAACTCCAGGCCACCTTCGTCGCGGTGGACGTGACCGACGCCGACCAGGTAGAGGCGCTGTTCCAGACCGCCGTCGACACCTACGGCAGCCTCGACATCGCCTTCAACAACGCCGAGATCACCCCGCTGGACGACGACTCGATCCTGACCACCGAGCTGGCCGCCTGGCGCCGGGTGCAGGAGGCGAACCTGACGTCGGTGTACCTGTGCTGCAAGGCGGCGCTGCCGCACATGCTGGAGCAGAAGCGCGGTTCGATCATCAACACCGCGTCGTTCCTGGCGGTGATGGGCTCGGCCACATCGCAGATTTCCTACACCGCCGCCAAGGGCGGGGTGCTGTCGCTGTCACGCGAGCTCGGCGTCCAGTTCGCCCGCGACGGCATCCGGGTCAACGCGCTCTGCCCCGGGCCGGTGAGCACGCCGCTGTCGCAGGAGCTGCTCGACTCCGATCCCGACAGCGCCGAGCGCCAGCTGGCGGGCATCCCGATGGGCCGGTACGCCGAACCGCAGGAGATCGCGAGCGCCGTGTTGTTTCTGGCCTCGGACGAGTCCAGCTTCATCACCGCGTCGCAGTTCCTGGTGGACGGTGGCATCTCCGGCGCCTACGTCACCCCGGTGTAGCCGCGCGCCGGAACAAGCCTCGTCTCCGCTCCCCGAAGAATGGTACGATAACTGGTACCAGTGGGAAGAAGGGGCTCATGGCAATAACCGCAAGCGAGGCGCGCAAAAATCTGTTTCCGCTCATCGAGCAGGTCAACGATGATCGCACCCCGGTTGAGATCACCTCCCGGCGAGGGGATGCCGTACTGATGTCGCGGGCGGACTACGAGGCACTGGAAGAAACGGCGCACCTGCTTCGCTCACCGGCCAACGCCCGCCGTCTGCTGGAGAGCCTGCAGCAGGCCCATAGTGGTGATCGACAGGAACACACGCTGCTCACGTGAGACTCGTTTTCACCACTCACGGCTGGGAGGACTACCGGTACTGGCAGACAGCCGATCGGAACATGCTCAAGCGAATCAATCGGCTCATCGACGATGTGCTACGTGATCCCTTCACCGGCATCGGGAAACCCGAGCAGTTGCGTCATGCGCTGGCCGGCAGTTGGTCACGCCGGATCAGCGACGAGCACCGATTGGTGTACCTCGTCGACGGGGATGACGTCGTGGTGCTGCAGGCGCGCTACCACTATTCCTGACCTGACACACTGGCTGCCCGCTGCCGATCCCCGCCTTTCAGGCTGGACGTATGTTCCGGCTCAGCGCCGACTCGTCGGCTCCGTATCGCGAACAAGGTGTCCGGCAGTCGGAAGACGATTGACGGCTATTGCATCGAAGACATCTATGGCCTAGTACGGGAGTTAGGCGCTCGAAGAGCCTTAAAAGACGGCAGAGTCACTAATTGATTCATGCTAGCTGCAGCGCGGTGCCCCACGTGTAAGCATCCTGGGTGTATGTCTTCTCTATTTACCGTTCGTCTTCGGCGCTTACTGATGTTCCTAGTTTCTTCGCGAGGCGTTCCATGCAGCTTCGTCTAAAAACGCGTAAGGGTCCTTTACAGAACCAGTAGACGAAAGAGATGCTTACAATGAGAATCGCAGTGGAAAGCTGCTGCTGGTATGCCAAAATGCTCGTCGGCACAGTAACCACGCTTGTCGAGGCAGCCGTCCGCAGGCCTTGGGGCAACGAATTTGTAGTATTGAGGGCCACCAATCAACTCCCGGGTGCTCAGTAAGTTGCTTACATACCCCCTCATCGACCCAATGCAGCGGTTACAAAGAGTAACGAATTGCGGGGTGGCTAACCCGAGCTACCTACCACTCAATCCGCGCCAATAGGATGCATAAGGAGCGCGCCCTGTTAAATCAACATGAGGGGGTCGAAACAGATCATTCCGAGAGTGGCAAAGGTAAAATGCTCGTGTGGTTGTAGTAGAAGAGATGTGTTAAGGCTAGTTGATTGCTGTTACAGGGTATGCCTATGTGACATGTGTGAGAAGGGATTATCAGTACGCCACCGTTAATCCGATCACTTGGCGACCTAATTGAGGCCGCGCTGAATGGCTGTTTCCTGGCATTGCTAGCCATCCGCCTTCAATATGCGAAACATGTAAGAGGTTCATCCAAGGTGCCACTTGGCTCCGAATTTGTGTCACCTTGGAAGGCACCGAACCTGTCGCGCATCGGCTGGTAGTTAATTGGCAGGCGACCGGTGACGAATTCCACGGTTAAGCCAACTCGGTCAGGTGCTCCGGACGGACCGGCACCCTGGTCAACGCCAGCCCGGTGGCGTCCCGGATTGCGGCCACGATGGCCGGCGTCGAGGAGATGGTGGGCGGCTCGCCCACGCCGCGCAGGCCGTAGGGCGCATGCGGGTCGGCCAGCTCCAGCACGTCCACCTGCATCGGTGGCATGTCCAGGATGGTCGGCAGCAGGTAGTCGGTGAACGAGGGGTTGCGCAGCTTTCCCTCGTGCAACTGGATCTCCTCCATCACCGCCAGCCCCAACCCCTGCGCGGTGCCGCCGTGGATCTGGCCCACCACCGCCTGCGGGTTCATCGCCTTGCCGACGTCCTGCGCGGTGCTCATCTGCACCACCTTCACGAGGCCGAGCTCGGTGTCGACATCGACCACCGCCCGGTGCGCGGCGAAGGCGAACTGCACGTGCGCGTTGCCCTGCCCGGTCACCGGATCGATCGCCGTCGTCGGCCGGTGCCGCCACTGCACCGTCTCGTCGATCGGCTCGTCGCCCAGCCGGCCGCCGCGCTCGGCCAGCCGATCCAGCACCGCGTGGCAGGCCGCCCGCACCGCGCCGCCGGTGACGTAGGACTGCCGCGACGCCGAGGTGGACCCGGCCGAGCCGATGCTGGTGTCGGCCGGCAGCACGGTCACCTGGGATACCCCGAGCTCGGTGCGCACGATCTGCTGCAGCAGCGTCACCAGTCCTTGACCCACCTCGGCCGCCGCGGTGTGCACTGACGCGACCGGGGTGTCGCCGAGCAACTCGAGGCGCACCCGGGCGGTCGAGTAGTCGTCGAATCCCTCGGAAAAACCTACGTTCTTGATGCCGACCGCATAGCCGATGCCGCGCACCACGCCCTCGCCGTGGGTGGTGTTGGACACCCCGCCGGGCAGTTCCCGGACGTCGCGTGGCCCGGCCACCGGCTCGGTCGGCAGCGCGGCGTCGCGGACCCGGCGCAGCAGCTCGGCGACCGGGGCCGCCGAGTCGACCAGCTGGCCGGTAGGCATCACCGAACCCTCGCTCATCGCGTTGCGCAGCCGGAGTTCCACCGGTGACAACCCGCACGCCTGGGCCAGCTTGTCCATCTGCGATTCGTAGGCGAAACAAGCCTGAACGGCCCCGAAGCCGCGCATCGCGCCGCACGGCGGGTTGTTGGTGTAGGTCACTAAGCAGTCCATGGTGACGTTCGGAATGTCGTACGGGCCGAAGCCGAGCGTCGCCGCGTTGCCCGCCACCGCCGTCGAGGACGAGGCGTAGGCGCCGCCGTCCAGCACGATCGACGCCCGGACGTACACCAGCCGACCGGAGGAGTCGGCGCCGTGCTCGTAGCGCATCAGCGCCGGATGCCGGTGCACGTGGCCGTAGAAGGATTCCTCGCGGCTGTAGACCATCTTGATCGGACGGCCGGTGCGCAAGGCCAGCAGGCAGGCATGGACCTGCATCGAGACGTCCTCGCGGCCGCCGAAGGCACCGCCGACCCCGGCCAGCGTGAAACGCACCTTGGCGGCGGGCAATCCGAGCGCGACGGCCACCTGGGCCTGGTCGGCATGCAACCACTGGGTGGCGATGTAGAGGTCTACGCCGCCGTCCTCGGCCGGCACCGCCAGCCCCGACTCCGGGCCGAGAAATGCCTGATCCTGCATACCCACCTGGTACTCGCCGGTCACCACCACGTCAGCCGTGACCGAAGCCGAGCCCCGTTCCAGGTGCACCGAGCGCAGCACGTTGCCCTGGATGCCGTGCCCGGGAACGGGATTCTCATGCACGAGCGGTGAATCGGGACCGCTGGCCGCGACCGGATCGGTGATCGGCGCCAGCACCTCGTAGCGCACCTCGATCTTCTTGCACGCCTGCCGCGCGATCTCCGGATGGTCGGCGGCCACGATCGCCACCGGCTCGCCCTGGTAGCGCACCTCCCGCTCCGCCAGTACCGGCTGGTCGGCGATCTCCAGGCCGTACCGGTTCAGCCCCGGCACGTCCTCGGCGGTCAGCACGGCGTACACCCCGACGGTCTTGAGCGCCTCGGTGAGGTCGATCGAGACGATCCGGGCCCGCGGGTGCGGGCTGCGCAGGGTGGCCCCCCAGAGCATGTCGTCCAGCCACATGTCGGAGGAGTAGGCGAACTCGCCCCGCACCTTCAGGGTGGCATCGGGGCGGGTCGGGCTGGTGCCGATGCCGCCGGCGAGAACGGTGCCGGTGGCCGACTCGGTGCTGGTCGCGGAGCCGGTGCTGGTGGCGGAGCCGGTGCTCATCGGTTCACCAGCCGGGCACTCGCGGCGGCTGCCTCGCGGGCCAGCCGGCCGCTGTCGGCGGTCAGCAGGGTGGCCTCGGCGACCACGCCCCGGCCGTTGACCAGCAGCAGTTCCAGCGGTGCGGAGGAGGAGAACGCCCAGCAGAACACCGGGTCCAGGCCGCCGGCCAGGCCCAGGCCGTCCAGTCGCCAGACCGCCACGTCGGCCAGCTTGCCCGCCTCCAGCGACCCCAGCTCGGACTCCCGACCCAGGCACCGGGCACCGCCGATGGTGGCCAGCCGCAGCGCCTGGCGGGCGGTCAGCGCCTGCGGCCCGCCGCGCACCCGGGCCGCCACCATCGCCGAGCGCAGCTCGTCCACCAGCCGGCCGGCCTCGTTGGAGGCCGAGCCGTCCACCCCGAGCCCGACCGGGACCCCGGCGTCGATCAGGTCCCGCACCCGGGCGCTGCCGGCACCCAGCCGGCCGTTGGAGGTCGGGCAGTGCGCCACCGCGGTGCCCGTGGCCGCGAAGCTCTTGATGGCTGAGTCGGCCAGGTGCACGCAGTGTGCCAGCCAGACGTCCGGACCGAGCCAGTCCAGCTCGGCCAGGTACTCGGCCGGGGTTTGCCCATAGGCCTGCTGGCAGAACTCGTCCTCGTCAGTGGTCTCGGCAAGGTGGGTGTGCAGCCGCACACCCTTGCCGCGGGCGAGCTCGGCGGCCTCGCGCATCAGCTCGGCGGTGACCGAGAACGGCGAGCAGGGCGCCACCGCGATCCGGGTCATCGCCGCCGCCGACTCGTCGTGCCAGCGGTCGATGGCCGCCTCGGTCGCGATCAGGATCGCCTCCCGGTCCTCGACCACCTCATCCGGCGGCAGCCCGCCGGCGGACTCGCCGAGATCCATCGAGCCCCGGCACGGGTGGTACCGCACCCCGATCTCCAGCGCGGAGCTGATAGTGGCCTCGAGCAGGTCACCGCCGGCGTGCGGGAACACGTAATGGTGGTCGGTGCTGGTGCTGCACCCGGACAGCGCCAGCCAGCCGAGGTTGGCGGCCGCAGCGGCGTGCACCGCGTCGGCATCGATCCTGGCCCAGATCGGGTACAGCGTGGTCAGCCAGTCGAACAGCGTGGTGTCCTGCGCCAGGCCGCGGGTGAGCCACT
>DASZEI010000024.1:0-3311 GCA_035940975.1 Jatrophihabitans sp.
TGGCCGTGCTGCTGGTGCTGGCCAGCAGCACGAACGCGCCGGTGGTGGTCTGCAGGTAGATCCGGACCGTCACGGCCGGCGCCGGACCGGTAGCACCGGCGTAGCTGCGGCTGACGGTGCCGGTGAGCCGGTTGGCGGCACCCGCGAGCTGCTGGCCGGCCTGGGCGGCCAACGTCAGGGCTGGCGTCCAGGTGCCGACGGTGAGCGAACCGGCGGTCGCGCCGGCGGCGGGTTGGCCGGCGGTCCCGGCGAACCAGGCCGACAGCACGCCCGAGGCGCGGGGTGTCACGGTGGCTTTCCAGCTGCCGTTGGCCGCCACCGTCGCGCTGCCCAGCGAGGTCACCGCACCGGTGGCCGACGTGCTCCGGACGCTCACCATGGCGCCGGTGAGTGGGGTCAGCAAGCGGCCGGCGGCTCGCTGCAGGGTTCCTGACACCACCACCGGTGCGGCGTAGCCGACGTCGGTGGCATTGGCGCCGGCGGTGAGCATGGTGGCGGGCAGGCTGACCGTGACGGTGCCCGCGGTGGCGCTGGCAGCCGTCCAGGACGGGGTGGCGGCCAGCGCCACCGTGAGCGTCCCGGACAGCGTCGGCCGGGCCACCAGCCGGTAGCTGCCGTCGGCGGCCGAGCTGACCCGGCCCAGGGCCAGCACCCGTCCGGCGGCGGTCTCGTTGACCTGCAGCGACGCCCCGGCCAGCGCGACGTTCCCACCGGCGGAGGGGTGGGTCAGCAGGCCGCTGACCGTCACCGGATCGCTGTAGTAGGTGGCGCTGTGGTCCGCGGTGGCCGTCAGCCCAGCGGTGCAGACACCGGTGGTGATCGCGATGCTGCTTGCCGGGTAGGCGTTGAACGGGCCGACCGCGGTGGTGCTGGCGGTCAGGGTCACCGCGGTCGAGGTGAGCAGGGAGCTGCTGGCGATGCCGGCGGCGTCGGTGGTGCCGCGGGCCAGCGCCACCGGCAGCGCGGTTCCGCTCTGCCGGCTGAAGCCGACGCTCACCCCGCGGACCGGCGCGCCGGTCGCCGCGTCCGTCACCACCGCCCGTAGCGGCGTGCCGGCCGAGACGCAGGCTTCCTGCGGGCTGCCCGACTGGCCGGCGATCCCGAACGACACGGTCAGGTTGCGCTTGCTTCCAGAGGTGCTGAAGACCAGCGGCACGGTTACCGCCTTGGTCGCTCCGGCGGTGTCGGTGAGAGTGGCCGTGACCGTGGTGCTGCCGGTGGCGGTTGCCGGGCAGCTGATCGAGGTCTGGGCCTGGGTGGCGGCGCTGAACGTGCAGTCGGTGCGGGCCGACTTCCACCTCATCGAGGTGACGAGGTCACCGGGCGGCAGTATCGGGGTGACCGAGGCGGCCGTGCTGAGGCCGGGCACCACGGGGCTGTCCACCGTGACGGTGGCGCCGAGCCTGGTGGGCGGTCCGACCACGCCGGTGGAGCTGAACGCGGCGGCGCCGTCAGGGGTGCCGAGGCCCGTCGGGCCGTCCCAGCCGGTCCGCGCGGTGCACAGTGCCGTCGCGCCGCAGCTGCCGTTGCTGCCGGTGGTGACGTCGTTGAGGCTGTCACTGTGCTGGTAGGGGTAGCGGTTCGGGTAGTCCGAGGGGCCCGGCGCGCCGGCCAGCGCGTAGACCGCGCTGACGATCGGCGAGGAGGCGCTGGTGCCGCCGTAGACCCCCCAGCCGCCGGCGTGGTAGACCGCCACCCCGGTGCTGGGGTCGGCGACCGCCGAGACGTCGGCCACCGCGCGGGTCGCGCAGCCGGTGCTGACCAGGGTCTGGACGGCGGGCTTGGCGAAGACGCTCGAGCAGCCGCTGCCGGCACCCGACCAGGCCGTCTCCGACCAGCCGCGGGTGGTGGCCGACCGGATCAGCCGGGTGCCGCCGACCGCCGTGACGGTCGGCGCGCTGGCCGGGAAGCTGACGCCGTAGCCGTTGTCGCCGGTGCTGGCGGTGATCGCCACACCCGGGTGGTCGAAGTGGTAGGCCTGGCCGCCGGAGTCGGCGCCACCGTAGCTGTTGGAGACGAACTTCGCGCCCAGTGCCACCGCGGTGTCGACGGCCGCGCCCAGGTCGCTGGTGTAGTTGCTGTTCGCCTCGACGAGCAGGATGTTGCACTGCGGGCACACCGCCGACACCATGTCGACGTCCAGGGCGATCTCGGCGGCCCAGCCGGAGTTCGCGACCGGCAGCGGCGAGCTGGCGCCGGCCTGGTTCACCTTGCGGAAGCAGCCGTTGGCGGTGGTGCAGGCGGGCAGGCCGTACTGGGCTCGGTAGACCGCGAGGTCGGCCTCGGCGGACGGGCTGTCGAAGGCGTCGACCAGCGCGACGGTCTGGCCGCTGCCCAGGCTGGTGTCGAGGTGGTAGGCCGAAATCAGCTCCGGCGGTCCGTAACCGGCGGGAGTGGCCGACGGCGTCGCGACGTCCGGATTGCTGGCCAGCGCCGCGGGCTGGCTGACATCGATACGGCGCACGGCCAGGCAGCGCAGCTGGCCGGGTGCCGGCGTCCCGCACAGGTCCTGGCTGGTCGAGCTGGACGGGCTGGTCGACTCAAGGCTGCTGCCCCCGACCGTGCTGGCACCGGCCGGAGCGGCGCTCAGCACCACAACGGCGCTCACCCCACCCGCGGTGCTCAGCGCTGCGACGGCGAGCAGCGCGGTACCGCGCAGCACGCACCGATCAAGCAGCGCGGCGCCGCGCAGCACCGAGCGATCACTCAGCGTGGACGCGTCGAGGCGCCGTGGGGTATGGCCGGACAACCGTGCCCGAAGGCCCGTGACCCCGCTCATTTCGACTCCGTTCGACGAGCAAGCCGCCAATCCATTGGCAGCTACTTAACTCAAATTTAACGGATACTCCAGGGTTTTGGCAACTGTCTGTAACCAACTCAGCTCAGCAGCTGGGCCAGCACCGGGTCATCCCGCAGCAGGCCGTCCAGCAGCCGCTGCGCGACGGGAGTCGAATTCACCAGCGGTGACAGTGCGAACGCACGCAGCGCAGCCTGGTAGGAGCCGGTGGCGACCGCCTCGACAGCGGCTTGCTCGGCCGCCCGCACCGCGGCGATCATGCCCAGCTGGTGCAGCTCCAGTGGCGGCACCGGCAGTGGATGGGCACCGGTCGGATCGACCTGGCACGGCACCTCGAGAACCAGCCCGGACGGCAGCTCGGGCACCGTGTCGCCGTTGGCCACGTTCACGATCAGCCGGCCGGATTTCCCGCCGGACAGCGCCTGCATCAGATCCAGCGCCACCTCCTGATAGCCGCCGCCAGCCAGGTCCTGCTCGTCGCGGGGCTGGTCGGCGTCCCGCGCCTCGGCCAGGT
>DASZEI010000025.1:0-8614 GCA_035940975.1 Jatrophihabitans sp.
AACGTCACCGGTCTGTGGATCGGGCTCACCGCGATCGCGGCCGGCAACGGCTACCTGTCCATCTACCCCAAGGGCGCGGCCGCCCCGCACGCCTCGAACCTGGACTTCACCACCGGCCGGGTGGTGCCTAACGCCGCGATCGCCACCCTGTCCGCGGCGACCGCGACGGCACCGCCGGGCTTCAGCACGGTGGACCGGTTCGGCGCGTCCAACATCCTCGAAGACGCCTACGGCTACTTCGTTGCCACCGGGCCCTAGCTGGTTGCAGAGCCGGGTGCTGAGCCGGCTGCCCAGCCGGCCTTAGCCGGCCTTGGCCGAGTGCCCAGCCGGGTGCTGAGCCGGGTGCTGAGCCGGATACTCGGCCGGCGTCGGCGGCTGCCCGAACGTCTGGCAGAATGGCTGGCTGAGTACCGGCCGGCTTTCGGACCCTCTCACCGATCACCGGCCAGTCCATCAGGACTACCCGCCGCGGTGTTCCCCACCCACCGGCGCTCTGGCCCGTCCCTGCACATACTGGAGTGAACGACACCCGTGGCAACCAAGATCAAGCTCACCCGCGTCGGCAAGATGCGCGAGCCGCACTACCGCGTCGTTGTCGCCGATGCCCGCACCAAGCGTGACGGCCGGTCCATCGAGACCATCGGCGAGTACCACCCGAAGAACGACCCGTCGGTGATCCGCATCGACGCCGACCGCGCCGCGTACTGGCTGGGCGTCGGTGCCCAGCCCACCGAGGCGGTCACCGCGATCCTGAAGGTGACCGGCGACTGGCAGAAGTTCAAGGGCCTGCCGGCACCCGAGCCGATGAAGGTGGCCGAACCCAAGCCCGACAAGCGCGCCCGGTTCGAGGCCGCGCTCAAGGAGTCCGAGGGCGAGCCGACCGCCGATGCGACCACGCCGCGCAAGAGGACCGCCCCGCGGCGCGAGCAGGCCGAGGCCGCTCCGGCCGCTGACGCCGCTCCTGCCACCGAGGCCGCTGCCGCGCCTGCCGAGGCCGCCCCGGCCGCCGACGCCGCTCCGGCCGCCGAGGCTGGCGAGGCTCCCGCCGAGGCGGGTAGCTAAGTGCTCGAAGAAGCCCTCGAGCACCTGGTTCGTGGCATCGTCGACCACCCTGACGACGTGGTCGTCGACCTGATCGACAACCGGCGCGGCCGCCGGCTCGAGGTCCGGGTGCACCCCGACGACCTCGGCCGGGTGATCGGGCGCAACGGGCGCACCGCCAAAGCACTGCGCCAGGTCGTCAACGGGGTGGGCGGCAAGGGCATCCGGGTCGACGTGGTCGACACGGACGAGGGCCGCTGACCGGGCCGGAGGCCACGGTGACCGGCTCGGCAGGTGGCAACGGCAGCCCGGACGGGGAGTTCGTCGCGGTCGGCCGGGTGGGCAAGGCGCACGGCGTGCGCGGCGACGCCTTCGTCGAGCCGTGGACCGACGCGCCGGACGAGCGGTTCGCACCGGGCGTCCGGCTGATCACCGAGCCGGCTGAGCGCGGGCCGCTGACGGTCGAATCGGCGCGCGACCATTCCGGCAAGCTGGTCGTGCACTTCGCGGGCGTCGATGACCGCAACGCCGTCGAGGCGCTGCGCGGCACCCTGCTGCTGATGCCGGCCGCCGCCCGGCCGCCGCTGGAGGATCCGGACGAGTTCTACGACACCGACCTGATCGGCCTGACCGCGCGTACCGTCACCGGCCGGCAACTGGGCCCGGTCACCGACGTCCTGCACTCGCCGGCCGGCAGCCTGCTGGCTATCGACGTCGCCGGCCGCGAGGTGCTGGTCCCGTTCCGGACCGAGTTCGTCCCGACGGTGGACCTGGCCGCCGGCATCGCCGAGGTCGACCCGCCGGACGGGCTGCTGGAACTGTGAACGGCCAGCCGGCCACGGGCACCCCGGTGCCGGACCTGTCGGTCGACGTGGTGACGATCTTCCCCGAGTACCTGGCCCCGCTGCGCGAGTCGCTGCTCGGCAAGGCCATCGAGCGCGGCCAGGTCCGGGTGGACGTGCACGATCTGCGCGGCTGGACCACCGATCCGCACCGGACGGTCGACGACACCCCCTACGGCGGCGGGCCCGGCATGGTGATGCTGGCCGAGCCGTGGGGCCGGGCCCTGGACGCGATCGCGCCGGCCGACGGGGCCAGCCAGCCCCGACTGGTAGTTCCGAGCCCGGCCGGCCGGCCGTTCAGCCAGGCCGTGGCCCAGGAGCTGGCAACCCAGTCGTGGCTGCTGTTCGCCTGCGGCCGGTACGAGGGGATCGACGCCCGGGTGATCTCCTACGCCGAGCAGCGGATGGCCGTGGACGAGATCAGCCTGGGCGACTACGTGCTGTGCGGCGGCGAGGTGGCCGTGCTGGTGATCATGGAGGCGGTCGCCAGGCTGATCCCGGGCGTGCTGGGCAACGCGCTCTCGGCCGACCAGGACTCCTTCAGCCCCGCCGTGGACGGGTTGCTGGAGGCCCCGGCCTACACCAAGCCGGCGCTCTGGCGGGGTCTCGAAGTGCCGGAGGTGCTGCTGTCGGGGCACCACGGCAACATCGAGCGGTGGCGCCGGGAGCGGTCGGTGGAGCGCACCCGCAGCCGCCGGCCGGACCTGCTCGCCGACTGAATCCAGGCGACTCGAACCGCCTGGATCTGCGCCCCGGTTTCTCACTCACCGGGTCGTTATGGCACCATCATGGGGTTGCCCGGCGGCTGCCTTCGCGGCCGGCTGCCCGCGCGCACAGCCCAGACACACCCGTCACAGTCTCGATCATGGCCCGCATGCGCCTCGCCGCGCGTACCGGGTCAGAGCCGAAGGAAGCAGAGCCATCATGAACACCTTGCAGACGCTGGATGCCGAATCGCTGCGCAGCGACATCCCGGACTTCCGGGCCGGCGACACCCTGAAGGTGCACGTGCGGGTCATCGAGGGCACCCGGTCCCGGGTGCAGATCTTCCAGGGCGTCACGATCCGCCGCCAGGGTGGTGGCCTGCAGGAGACCTTCACGGTGCGCAAGATCAGCTTCGGCGTCGGCGTGGAGCGCACCTTCCCGGTGCACACCCCGGTCATCGAGAAGATCGAGGTCGTGACCCGCGGCGACGTCCGGCGCGCCAAGCTCTACTACCTGCGGGATCTGCGCGGCAAGGCCGCCAAGATCAAGGAGAAGCGGGACGCGATCACCCGCTAGTCCCGGATACTTCTCCTGACGCGCGAGGTGTCGAACTCGGATATGGGCTACGACGCCAACGAGGGTTCCGAGCCTGCCGCCGGGCCCCGAGCCGGTGCTGTGCCGGCCACGGACGCCGCGCGTCCTGCCACCGACGCCGAGCCGCGTCCTGCCACCGGCGCCGAGCCGCGACCTGCCACCGGCGCCGAGCCGCGGCCGGCCACCGACGCCTCATCGGCCGGTGACCAGCCGGTGGCCGGTGCCACCCGTTCCGAACGCCGGCGCGGCCGGTGGGCCAAGCTGGAACTGCCGCTGCTGATCGCCATCGCCATCGCCATCGCCATCGTGCTCAAGACCTTCGTGGTGCAGCCGTTCTACATCCCGTCCCAGTCGATGGAGCAGACCCTGCACGGCTGCCCCGGCTGCAGCGGCGACCGAATCCTGGTGTTCAAGCCGGTCTACCACGTCCGCGATCCGCACCCCGGCGACGTGGTGGTGTTCCGCGCCCCGCAGGACTGGGACGAGCTTGCCGGGGTGCAGCTGTCGACCAACCCGGTGGCCCGGGCCGTGCAGCAGTTCGGCCAGCTGGTCGGGGTGGTGCCGCCGAGTGAGAAGGATCTGGTCAAGCGGGTCATCGCCATCGGCGGGCAGACCGTGCGCTGCTGCGACAACAACGGCAACGTCCAGGTTTCCGACAGCGGCCCCGAGGGCCCGTGGCACAGCCTCACCGAGCCCTATATCTACGAGAACAGCTCGTGGAGCCTTCCCAAGAACCCCGGCCAGCGCAGCCCGGACGACACCCGCAGCTTCGGCCCGGTGACGGTGCCCGAGGGCAGGCTCTGGGTGATGGGCGATCACCGCAACGACTCGGCCGACTCGCGCTACCACTGCGGCGACGGCGTCGGCGGCAGGAACTGCGATCCGATGAACAGCACCGTCGGCAACGAAGACGTGATCGGCAAGGCGGTCGTGATTGCCTGGCCGCCGTCGCGCTGGCGGACCCTGGGCACCCCCGACACCTTCACCTCACTTCGCGTTCAGGGGCCGGGTGCGCTGCCGGCCGAGCCCGCCGCCGTGGCCCTGGTCTTAGCCGGCGGGATCGGCGGCTGGCGGCGCAGGCGCCGCCGCCGGTGACGGTGCCGTCGCCGGTGGCCGGGTCATCGCCGGTGCCGGGACAGTCCGGTCAGCCGATCGTCCGCCAGGCCGGCCGGATCTTCGTGCTCGACGCAGACCGGCGGGTGCTGCTGATGCACGAGCGGCGCGACATCGGCTCGGACTGCTCGCACTGGATCGTTCCGGGCGGTGGGGTGGAAGCCGGCGAGAGCCTGGTGCAGGCCGCGCTGCGCGAGGTGTACGAGGAGACCGGTCTGGTGCCGGAACTGGACCCGGCGGCCGAACCGATGTATTCCGAGCGGGTGCACTTCAGCTTCGCCGGTCGCGACATCGACCAGACCAACTTCTACTTCCTGGCCCGGGTTCCCAGCGGCCTGCCGGTGCGGCCCACCGCGCACACCGAGGCCGAGCAGCTCGTGGTGCTGGGCTACCGCTGGTGGCCGCTGGCCGAACTGGCCGCCTCCGACGTGGAGCGCGAGCCGGTGACTATGGTCGAGCTGATCGAACGAGCACTGGCGGTGAGATAGATGGCGACGACTGTGCGCAGGCCGACTCTTCGCTACGAGCGCGAGGCCTGGCGGTCCGGCGCCGGCCTGCTGGCGGCGGTCGACGAGGTGGGTCGCGGTGCGCTGGCGGGCCCGGTGTCGGTCGGCGTGGTGCTGCTGTCGGCCGACACCAAGCCGGCGCCGCTGGGGGTGGCCGACTCCAAGCTGCTCACCCCGCAGGCCCGTGAGCGGCTGGTGCCCCGGATCCGGCGGTGGGCGCTGGACTGCGCGGTGGGGCACGCCTCGGCCGCCGAGATCGACCGGATCGGCATCATCGCCGCCCTCCGGCTGGCCGCCGAGCGGGCCGTCAGCCAGCTGCGCGCCCAGCCGGACTGGGTGCTGCTGGACGGCAACCACGACTACCTCAGCGTCCGGGACGGGCTGTTCGACTGGGGCTTCGAGGAGGCGGACCGGTGGCGTTGCCGGGTGCCGGTCCGGACCCTGATCAAGGGCGACCTGAAGTGCTCCTCGATCGCGGCAGCGTCGGTGCTGGCCAAGACCGAACGCGACCGGATCCTGATCTCGCTCGCCGAGCAGTACCCGCACTACGGCTTCGAGGAGAACAAGGCGTACTCCTCGCCGCAGCACCACGCCGCCCTGCTGGAGCACGGGCCATCGGAGATCCACCGGTGCTCCTGGAACCTGCCCGGACGCGACGGCTGGTTCGACCTGCCGGCCGGCTGGACGGGGCTGATCGAACGGGCCCGGTTGAACCGGCTGACCGAGGCCGAGCAGCTGCCCGAGCTGCTGGAGCTGCCGGAGCGGTGTGCGCCCGTTGCCGAGGTTCTCGACTTGCCGGGTGGCCTGACCCCTGACCACGCGATGGGGGAGAATGGACGGATGATGTCCGCAGGGATCGCCCGATGAGTGCTGAAGACCTCGAGAAGTACGAGACCGAGATGGAGCTGCAGCTCTATCGCGAGTACAAGGACATCGTCGGCCAGTTCAGCTACGTGGTCGAGACGGAGCGCCGGTTCTACCTCACCAACGACGTCCAGCTGGTGCCGCGCAATGCCGACGGCGAGGTGTATTTCGAGGTGACGATGCGCGATGCCTGGGTCTGGGACATGTACCGGCCGGCCCGGTTCGTCAAGAACGTCCGGGTGCTGACCTTCAAGGACGTCAACGTCGAGGAGCTGGAGAAGCCGGACCTTGACCTGGGCGGCAAGAGCCCGTTCGGCACCTGATCCGCGGGTTCAGCGATGCCGGAGCCCGCGCAATCCGCATCATGAGCGGATCACGCGGGCTCCTCGCGCTCGTTCGCTAGTTCAGGCCATGCGCTGGTTCGGGCCGTTCGCTAACCCTCGTCGTCGATGTCCGCGCCGGCGGCACTGCGCTTGATCGAGTCGATCGCGTCCCTGGCCGACTGCTTGGCGACGTACTGCTCGCTGCTGGCCAGCACCTGGCCGTTCGAGGCCACGATGCGGAACCAGTACTGCCCGCTCTTGTCCGATTTCTTGATCACGAACTTGATGGCCGCTCACCTGCTTTCGCTACTGGACGGTGTTGTCCGCGTCTGCGAAGTCTGCTGCTTCCGAGCCGATCGTTGGCTCGGTAGCCGGGCGACACGCCGGATAGCGGCCGGGTGGAGCGGCCAACCATCGCGCGTTCTGAAGCCGCGACCCTCCTCCGAGTGGGGCGATCAGTGGCCGGCCGATAGCGGTGATTGAACGCACCTGAGACAGCGAAGGCCCCACCCATCTTGAGGGTGGGGCCTTCGCGACGAGATGCTGAATCCGCGACTGCGCCTCTCGGCGAGTGGCCGCTCGTAGCGGCGACTGGGTTGGCGCCCGGGGCATGCACGCGGACCAGCAAGGTGTCTAACGGCTCCCGCGCGTCCTGCATTCCCGCTCGAGCGCACCTCAACTCCTGGCCTGGCCAGCCGCGTGCCGAGGCTTGCTGTCCACAGGTTTGCCTGTTCTCCACAGTGGCGGTGCAGGCGCCTCGCTGATCGTGGTGGCGGGGCAGGGTTTCCTTCATGCACGTCAAGGATGCCCTCGGACGCTACGGCGAGGCGATCGCCGCTCGCTGCCTGACCGACACCGGTCATCGGCTGATCGAGACGAACTGGCGCTGCGCTCGCGGCGAGATCGACATCATCGCCGCCGACGGGCAGACGCTGGTCATCTGCGAGGTCAAGACCCGCACCTCGCTGGCCTTCGGTGAGCCGGCCGAGGCGGTCGACGCGGCCAAGTCGCGACGGCTGCGGCTGCTGGCCACCCAGTGGCTGGCCGAGCATCCCGGGGGCTGGGAGTCGATCCGGTTCGACGTGGTGTCGGTGCTGCGAGGGGCGCACGGCCCGGCGCAGGTGCGCCACCTGCGGGCGGCGTTCTGATGGCCCTGGCAGGCACCCTGTCGATCGCCTTGTCCGGCGTGTCCGGGCGGCTGATCGAGGTCGAGGCGGACCTGTCCGCCGGACTGCCCGGCCTGGCCTTCACCGGATTGCCGGACGTCTCGGTGCTGGAGTCGCGGGACCGGATCAGGGCGGCGGTGCTGAATTCCGGGCTGAACTGGCCGAACAAGCGGATCACGGTGGCGCTGCTGCCGGCTGACGTGCGCAAGTACGGCTCGGTGTTCGACGTGGCGCTGGCGATCTCGGTGCTGGCGGCGGCCGGTGAGGTGCCGGCCGCGGCGGTGGCGGGGGTGGTGTGGCTCGCCGAACTGGGCCTCGACGGGCGGCTGCGCCCGGTCCGTGGTGCGCTGCCCGCGGTGCTCGCCGCCCGCGAGGCCGGGGTGCGCACCGTGGTGGTGTCGCCGGGCAACTCCGCCGAAGCCTCGCTGGTGACCGGCCTGGACGTGCTGGTGGCATCCTCGCTGGCCGAGATCGTTCTGGCGTTGCGCGGTGGCGCGGCTTTAGCCAGCGCGCCTGCCGGCCATTGCGACCCGGCCGCGCCGCTACCGGACCTTGCCGACGTGGTGGGGCAACCGGTCGCCCGGCGCGCCCTCGAGATCGCCGCCGCCGGGGCGCACCACCTGCTGTTCGAAGGCGCGCCGGGAGCCGGCAAGACCATGCTGGCCGAGCGACTGCCCTCGATCCTGCCCGAACTCGAACCGGCCGAGGCGCTGGAGGTGACCGCCATCCATTCGGTGGCCGGCGTGCTGCCCGGCGGCGCGGGCCTGCTCCACCGGCCACCGCTGCAGGCACCGCATCACACCTCCTCGATGGCGGCCCTAGTGGGCGGCGGCACCGGGCTGGGCCGGCCGGGTGCCGCCTCGCTGGCCCACCGGGGCGTGCTCGTGCTGGACGAGGCTGCCGAATTCAAGCCCACCGTGCTGGACTCGCTGCGCCAGCCGCTGGAATCCGGCCTGATCGTGCTGCACCGGACCGGTGGTGCGGTCAGCTACCCGGCCCGGTTCCAGCTGGTGATGGCGACCAACCCGTGCCCCTGCGGAGCGGCAAAGGACACCGACTGCTCCTGCACGCCCGATGCCCGCCGCCGGTACCGGCGCCGGCTGTCCGGCCCGTTGCTGGACCGGATCGACCTGCAGATCCCCATCGACCCGGTCTCACGGACCGAGCTGATGCAGGATCGGGAGACCCGCGAACCGAGTGCCACGGTGGCCGGTCGGGTGGCCGGCGCCCGCGCCGCGGCCCGCGAGCGGTGGGCGCCGTTCGGCTGGAACACCAACGCGGAGGTTCCCGGGCCGGTGCTGCGCTCGCGCGGCTGGCGGCCGCCGCGCCCGGCACTGGCCCGGCTCGATGCCGAGATCGAACGGGGCGGGCTGAGTGCCAGGGGCTGTGACCGGGTGTTGAAGCTGTCCTGGACGCTGGCCGATCTGGCAGGCCTGGCCAGCCCCGGTGCGGCGGAGGTC
>DASZEI010000026.1:0-7110 GCA_035940975.1 Jatrophihabitans sp.
CGGCCGCGGCAGTGGCCCTGAGCGTGACAGCGGCCGGCGCCGCTCCGACGCACCCCGACTCGCACGGCCGCCAGGACGGTGGCCACCTCGACCGGATCTTCGTCGTGATGCTGGAGAACCACTCGCAGTCCAGCGTGATCGGCGACCCGAACGCTCCATACCTGACCTCGCTGGCGCACACCTACGCGATGGCAGATCACTACTACGGGGTTACCCATCCCTCGATGCCCAATTACCTGGCAGCCATCGCGGGTGACAACTTCGGCATCCAGGACGACAACGACCAGAACGTCGTGAACCTCGACCGCAGGAACCTCGTCGACCAGCTCGAGTCCCACCACATCGCCTGGGACGCCTACTTCGACACCCTGCCGGCGAACAAGCTCGACCGGTTCGGGCCCACCGTCAACGGCGTCTCGGTGCCGCTGTACGCCAAGAAGCACAATCCCTTCGTGCTGTTCGACGACATCAAGAACGATCCGGCCCGGATGAGCCACATCCGCGACTACAGCCGGCTGAGCGCCGACCTGAACAGCAAGCACGCTCCCCGGTTCGTGTGGATCAGCCCGAACCAGTGCAATGACATGCACGGCGGCGTCTACGTCGCGGTACCGGGTCACCCGGAGGCGCCCTGTCCGTACGGCAGCGCCAAGGACGATGCCAACGACGCCGCCCTCAAGCACAAGGCCGACATGTTCGTCCAGGGCGCGGTGCACACCATCATGTCGTCCAAGGCCTGGACCAAGCACTCCGCGATCGTGATCGTGACCGACGAGAACGACTTCACCGGCAACGCCGAGACCGGCGGCTGGGAGAGCGCCGAGGGCTGCTGCGACTCGCCCTACGTCGAGGCCGGTGACCCCCGGGTCAGCGCCAGTTGGCCGGGCGGCACCTACGGTGGCGGGCTGATTCCGGCGATCGTGGTGGCCCCCGACGCGCCGCGGCACGCGGTGGACCACACGCCGTACAACCACTACTCGCTGCTCACCGCGATCGAGGACAACTGGCATCTGGGCCACCTCGGCCATGCCGGTGACACCGCCAACGGCGTGGTGGCGCTCAAGATCCGGGGCCGGCACGGCGACGACTAGCCGGACGTCCTGACCGTCCGACCTCGGCCGGCACCCGAAGCCAACCGCCCAGGGTGCCGGCCGAGGCGAGCCCTGCTGCCGTGTCGCGGACGGCCGGCGGCCAGGCGGACGGCACTCGCGCAGATGCGTGACTGGTGTTAAGTGGCCAAACCGGTAGCCGATCATGCAAGATGCACACGTCAGTCTCTGCGCGTAGCAGACGAACCGTGTAGAGGTAGGGGCCGAGTGGACACCAACGAGATGCTGGAGCTGTCCCAGGAGTTCGCCGTTCTGGGCGCCGAACTGCACGGCGCGGGCGACAACCAGGCCGCCCTGCACCGGATCGTGGAGCTGGCGGTCAAGCACGTCGAGGGCTGCAGCTGGGCCAGCATCACGGCGGTCCGCGGCGGGCAGGGCTACAGCGTGGCCGTCTCGGACGAGGTGGCCCAGCAGATCGACGCGCTGCAGTACCAGTTCGCCGAGGGCCCGTGCATGGCCGCGGCGGAGAACGACTCCGACTACCTGCTCTTCGACATCGAGAACGAGCCCCGCTGGCCGCAGTTCGCCGAGGCGGCCGCCGCTCAGACCCCGGTCCGCAGCGTGCTGGCGTTTCAACTCACCGCCGGGCGGGCGGTGGCGCTGAACCTCTACGCCGACCAGCCGGGCGCCTTCAGCTCCGACGCCGTCGACACCGCCACCATCTTCGCCGCGCACGCCTCCAGCCTGATCGCGCTCCACGAGGCCGAGGATCAGGCGACCAACCTGGAAGCCGCGCTGGAAAGCAGCCGGGCCATCGGCGTGGCGCTCGGCGTCCTGATGGCGGCCCGCAAGGTGACCCAGGAGCAGGCCTTCTCGTTGCTGCGGGTGGCCAGCCAGAACCTGCACCGCAAGCTGCGCGCGGTCGCCGCCGAAGTGGTCGAGACCGGCACCCTCCCCGACCTGCCCGCACCCAAGCCCGGCCGGGTGGTCGAGCCGGACACCGCCGCGGACGGCTCGACGGTGGCGGCGCAGGGCAGCGAGGTCGAGATTTCCACCCGCTGAGGTCGGGTCGCGCGGCTAGTGGCCGGGAAGCGGCGGCGGCTCGACCGCCGGACGGGTGCCGGCCGAGGTCACCACGGCAGGGTTCTCGGCGCTGGCCAGCACGTGGTCGGAGATCGTGAGCCCGGCCAGCACCCCACCGGCAATGCACAGCCCCGCGGCGATCAGCACGGCGTGCTGGAATCCGTTCGAGAGCGCCACCGGGTCGGCCAGCGCCGCCGGCGTGATGCCGGCCAACGCCGGCAACACCGCCACGGCCAGCAGGCCGGCGGTCCGTGCCACCGCGTTGTTGACCGCCGAGGCGACGCCGATCTGGTGTTCCGGGGCGGCGGCCAGCACGGTGGCGGTCAGCGGTGCCACCGTGCCGGTCAGGCCCAGCGCGAAGACCAGGACGGCGGGTAGCACCCCGGTGAGGTAGTCCGAGCCGGCCCCCAACCGGAACAGCATGGCCAGCCCGATACCGGCCAGCACCGGCCCGAACGTCATCGGCCAGCGCGGGCCGATGCGCTGCGCCAGCCGGCCCATCCGAGCCGACAGCACCAGCATCACCGCGGTCACCGGCAGCAGCGAGCTGCCGGCGGCGACCGGCGTGAAACCCGACACCAGCTGCAGCTGCACCGGCAGCAGGAACAGCGACCCGGACAGCGCCGCGTAGACCAGGAAGGTGACCAGGTTGGCTGCGCTGAACTGCCGGGAGGAGAACAGCGACAGCGGCATCATCGGGTCCCGCCGGCGGTGCTCGTTGATCCCGAAAGCCACCAGCAGCAGCACCCCGGCGGCCGCGGTCACCACCAGCGACGCCGGCCATCGCCGTACCGGTCCCTCGGTGAGCGCGTAGACCGCGGCGCCGAGCCCCAGCGCGGCCAGGGCCGCCCCGGTCAGGTCCAGCCGCCCCGCAGCCTGCTCGTCCCGGGTCTCGGGCACCCACCTGCGGGTAACGGCCAGGACCACGGCGGCCAGCGGCAGGTTCAGCAGGAACACCAGCCGCCAACCCCACGGCGCCATCCCGACCAGCAGCCCGCCGACCACCGGCCCGATGGCGGTGGCGACGCCGCCCAGGCCCGACCACGCACCGACCGCCGCAGCCCGGTCCTGCCGCCGGAACACCGCCTCCAGGATCGCCAGCGACCCGGGCGTCAGCAACGCCGCGGCCACCCCCTGCAACGCCCGCATGACAATCAGCACCTGCACCGTCGGCGCGGCTGCGCAGCCGGCCGATGCGATCGCGAACCACAGCACCCCGAGGGCGAAGATCCGCCGCCGGCCCAACCGGTCACCCAGCGAGCCGCCGAGCAGCAGCAGCCCGGACAGGGTGAGGGTGTAGGCGTTCAGCGTCCACTGCAGGCTGGTCAGGCCGGCCCCGAGGTTCGCCCCGATCCGGGGCAGCGCGACGTTGACCACCGTCGCGTCCAGGGCAGCCATTCCGCTGCCCAGCACGGCCGCCGTCAGAACCCACCGTCCGGCGCTCGACTTCAGCCTCAGCAGGTCAGCCGGCGCCGTCACCGGCCGGTCCGGGGACCGGGGGACGGACCGTCCGACCTGTTCGCGGGCACTGCCTTCCTCCTACTTCCCTGTCCTCCTCGACAGATCCCTGAGCTGTGAACCCCCGGGACGCCGCACCGGCGCGCTCGCCACAGTCTGGCATCCGCCCGCGGCCCGCGACCGGACCGGCCGGACTTCGAGCAATATCGCGAACCAGCCGTACCGTGCGCGGCATTCGGGACACTGCCAACACCTCGCGATCGTGCCTCTGCTCAAATGGAGCCATGATCGAGGCCTTCTCCGACGTGCTCAGCGCCAACCAGGACTATGTCGCCGCCTACCGCGACCCGCAGTTGGAAGGGCGGGCTGCCCGCGGCCTGGCGGTGGTCACCTGCATGGACTCCCGGATCGAGCCGCTGGCCATGCTCGGCCTGGGCAAGGGCGACGCCAAGATCCTGCGCAACGCCGGTGCCCGGGTGACCGAGGACGTGCTGCGCACCCTGGTGCTGGCCGTGTACCTGCTGGGGGTCCGGCGGGTGATGGTCGTCGCGCACACCGACTGCCGGATGGTCAAGGTCACCGACGAGCAGGTGCATGCCGACATCCTGGCCAGTTCCGGGGTGGACACCCGCAGCCTGGTCTTCGGCGCCATCACCGACCAGCGGTCGGTACTGGCCGGTGACGTGCTCAAGATCCGGAGTTCGCCCTACCTGCCACCCGACCTCGCGGTGATCGGCTGCATCTATGACATCCGGACCGGCGCCCTGAGCGTCGAGGTGGACGGCTGAGGGAAAGGGCGGCTGCTAGTCGACCTCCAGCCCGGTGGCCTGCTTCTGCTTGTCCGGGGTCAGCTTGCGGGTGTCGCGCGGTTCGGCGAACGGCGTCTGGTCGGCCGGCTGGCCGGCCTCGATGGCACGCGCGTGCTGCAACTCGGCATTGAACTCGGCACCGAGCAGGATCGCGACGTTGGTGATCCACAGCCAGATCAGGAAGATGATCACGCTGGCGAGCGAGCCGTAGGTCTTGTTGTACGAACCGAAGTTCGCGACGTAGAAGGGGAAGCCGGCCGAGGCGATGATCCAGATCAGCACGGCCAGCACGCCGCCCGGGCTCACCCACTGGATGCCGGGCTGCTTGACGTTCGGCGCGGCGTAGTAGAGCACCGCCAGCATCACGCTGACGATGACGACCAGCACCGGCCACTTCACGATGCTCCAGACCAGCAGGCCGGTGTCGCCGATGCCGAGCGCGTGGCCCACCCGGTCGGCCAGCGGGCCGCTGAACACCACGATCACCGCGGCCAGCACGCCCAGCACAGCCATCGCCAGGGTGATCGCCAGCCGGAGCGGGACCGTCTTCCAGATCGGGCGCCCCTCCCCCATCTCATAGATCGCGTTGGAGGCCCGCATGAATGCCGCGATGTAGCTGGAGGCCGACCACCAGGCCACCAGCAGGCCGAGCACCGCGGCCAGCCCGGCGCTGTTGCGGGCCTGGACGTTGTTCAGGACCTGCTCCAGCACCGAGCGCACCCCGCCGGGGGTGAGCTGGCCGACGTTCTTGATGAGCGTCTCGGTGGTCGAATCCCCCAGGAGTCCGAGCATCGAGACCATCACCAGCAAGCCGGGCGCCAGCGTCAGCACGCCACGGTAGGTCAGTGCCGCGGCCCAGTCGGAGAGGTTGTCGTTCCTGAACTCCTTGGCCGAGCGCTTCAGCACGCCCTTCCAGGAGGTGTCACTGAGGTCGGTCAGCTCATCGGGCGCTCGGTCGGTCTTGCTCGTCATCGGGACTCCGGTTCTCGGCTGGCGCCAGCCCTCCGGCTCGGCGGTCGGACCGGTGAGCGGCGCTGCCGTGGCTATCGGCGGCTGCCGGCTCGCCCTGGGCCGACGAAGTGGCCGGGCGAGTGATCTTTCGCGGCGGCTGGCGGTTCAGCCATGGATTGAAACTTCCTGCCTAATGCACTTCAAAGTAGGCCGTTCGGCGAGCCGGGCGCAAACCGCCATGCCGGGTCCCGGCGCGGCGTTCGGGCCCGCAAGCGGGCGCCGCGCACCGCTGTGACGACGTCCGGCAGCACCCGGCCCGCCAGCCTTGCGATACGGTCTAGACGGGCTCAGCCACCAGCCGACGAGTGTTGCGATGCTCACCAAGGGGTGCGCCATGCCCACCAAGCCGAAGCGGATGACCGAAGTCCATGCCACGGTGCATGCCAGCGCGGACCGGGTCTTCGCCGAACTGGCCGACGGCTGGGCCTACGTCGGCTGGGTGGTGGGCGCGTCCCACATCCGCGATGTCGAGGCCAGCTGGCCCGCGGTCGGCAGCAAGATCCATCACAAGGTGGGCGTCTGGCCCCTCGATATCGCCGACCACACCGAGTCGTTGG
Organism: Jatrophihabitans sp.; assembly: GCA_035940975.1. Taxonomy (GTDB): domain Bacteria; phylum Actinomycetota; class Actinomycetes; order Mycobacteriales; family Jatrophihabitantaceae; genus Jatrophihabitans_A. The sequence continues at coordinate 5,968 of DASZEI010000026.1, forward strand.
CGTGCGAGCCGGGGCGCCGGCTGGTGTTGCGGGCCCGTGGCTGGCCGCTGGGCGAGGCGACCGTCGAGATCGAGCTCGAACCGCGCTCGCCGGAGCTGACCGAGGTGACGATCCGCGAAGCTCCGACCGCCGGGCCGGGTCACTGGCTGGACAATCCACTGCTGAGGATGATGCTGCGGTTGCGCAACCGCGAGACCCTGCGGCGGCTGGCCGACCGCGCCGAGAACCGCGCCTATCCGCTGTCGGCCTAGCGACCGGCTGGGCGGCCACCCCGGCAATGGCACACTGAAGGGGTCAAGTCAGCTGCGAAGACGCCGCAGTGGGAACCTCCCCGACGCGGGCTGCGCAGCACACCCGGTGTCGCTGTGCGTAAAGGTAGGCCATGCCGGGTAACTCATACTTTCGATCTCGCAACACCAGCGTGCTGGCGGTCGCCTCGATCGACGCGCCCGTGGAGGTGACCTCGGCCCAGTTGGACGCCGAGCTGAGCCAGACCTACCAACGGGTCGGTCTGCGGCCGGGGCTGATCGAGCGGCTGGCGGGCATCCGGACCCGCCGGTGGTGGGGTGAGGGAACCACCTTCGCCGACGGCGCCGCGATGGCCGGTGGCAAGGTCATCGCCGAGTCGGGCGTCAGCGTCGAAGACATCGGCCTGCTCGTCAACACCTCGGTCAGCAGGGCGCACCTGGAGCCGGCGACGGCCGCGTCGGTACACGACGCGATCGGGCTGCCGAGCTCATGCCAGAGTTTCGATATCACCAACGCCTGCCTGGGCTTCCTCAACGGCATGCAGCTGGCCGCCGCGATGATCGACTCCGGCCAAGTCGAGTACGCGTTGATCGTCAACGGAGAGGATGCCCGGCCGGCCCACCAGGCGGCACTGCGCCGGCTGGCGGAACCGTCCTCGACCTCGAAGGATGTGATCGCGGAATTCGCGACGCTGACCCTCGGCTCCGGCGCCGTCGCGATGCTGCTGGGCCCCGCCGACCGCAACCCGCAGTTCCACCGGCTGATCGGTGGCGTCACCCGGTCCGCGACGGCACATCACCAGCTGTGCGTCGGCGACGTCGAGCTGATGCGGACCGACAGCAAGAACCTGCTCAAGCACGGCCTGGAGCTGAGCACCGGGCTCTGGCGGGACGC
>DASZEI010000027.1:0-15629 GCA_035940975.1 Jatrophihabitans sp.
GTAGTAGCGGTACAGCAGAACGGCGGCTAATCCACCCGCCGCCACCCCGAAGGCCGCCACGTAGGCCGTTCGGTTGCCGCGCAGCAGCACCAGGAGCAGAGCCACGATCGCGACCGCCGCCTCGATCCGGAACAAGTTTCCCTGACCGATGCCGGCGGGTGCGGCCAACTGGTAGTTGGCTGCCAGCTGCAGATGCACCACGGCGTCGATGAGTAACCCCGCCGCGGTCCCCGCGCGCAGTGCCAGATCGGCAACGCGTTGGCGGCCGCCGTCCTGCCGGATTTCGCCCTGCGGGGTCAAGCTCATTTCACGACCAGGACGCCGTGCATGTTCGAGTGGTAGGTGCAGTGGAACGGATAGCTGCCGGGCTTCGTCGGGGCCATGAACTGGGTACTGGCGCCGGGACTGGCCTTGTCGTCGAAGGCGCCGCCGGAGTCGGCGGTGACGGTATGGGCCTCGCCGTCCTTGTTCAGCACCGTGACCATGGCGCCGGGGCTGACCGATGCCGGCGTGCCGTAGGCGAACTTGCTGATGGTGATGACTGCCGGTTGCCCGGTTGGCTGCAAGCTCCCGGCAGCCAAGGACCCCGACGAGGTCGGCGCCATCGAACTGATGCCACTGGACGCCGCCGGCACCACCGGAGCAGGCGATGGGGATGAGCCACACGCGGCCAGGGTGGCCACGCCGACCATCCCGGCCAGGCCGAGGTAGATCCGGCGGCGCCACGCTGACCCGGGCTGCCGCGCCGGTGCGCTGGGGTCATTCTGGAGGTGGGCTCTGGTCACGGGGGCTCCTGGCTGGTTGCGGATGCCGCGCACGGCGCGGCAAAGGTGCACCAGGGATTCGGTCAGCACCGTGATTCGGATGCTTGATTCCTGACCGACTGCCCTCCGGCAGGCAAAGCGTCTATACCCTCTGGGCGGGTGACGACGGTTTGCCACTCGAAGTTTTTGCGCTAGTTTCGACCCGTGCTCAGCCACGAGCCGACCGGCCCGCAGATGTGAGCGGTGTTCAGGGAGGGTGAGTCATGACCATCGACCGTCGATCATTCCTATTCGGAGCCAGTGGCGTGGCGGCTCTCACGCTCGCCGGCTGTGGTGGTGTCAAGCGCGAGACGAGCAAGGGCGCCAACAGCAGCAGCGGCGGCGCGAGTTCGGTGACCACCCAGGGCTTCGGCAAGCCCGACGAGGTCGGCCAGGCCCGCATCGATGCGTTCAAGAAGGCGTATCCGCAGGTGGCCGTGCACATCAACGAGGGCGACTTCGATCCGCAGCAGTTCCTGTCGTCGGTGGCCAGCGGAAACCCGCCCGACCTGGTCTACATCGACCGCGGGTTGATCGGCACCTACGCCGCCAAGGGCGCGCTGCAGCCGGTGGACGACCTGATCTCGGATCTCGACATCGACACCGGCCAGTACCGCAAACCGGCCATGGAGCAGGTCACGGTCGATGACAAGGTCTATGGAATACCGGAGTTCTACAACACCCGAAACATCCTGATCAACGGCAAGGCGCTTCGCGAGGCGGGCATGAGCCCGCAGGACCTGTCCACCACGGACTGGGACAAGCTGCACGCCAACGCCGCAAAGCTCTATCGGGCAAAGGGATCGGCGATCAGCCGGATCGGCTTCGACCCCAAGCTGCCCGAGTTCCTGCCGCTCTGGGCCAAGGCCAACGGCGCCGACCTGGTGAACGAGGACGGCTCTCCGAACCTCGACGATCCCAAGACCGTCGAGGCATTGGCTTATGCGTACAGCCTGATCCAGGAGCAGGGCGGTTGGTCGAAGTTCAAGGCCTTCCGCGACACCTGGGACATCTTCGGAGCGGGCAACGAGTTCGTCAAGAACCAGGCAGTCGCCTTCCCGTGGGAAGGCTGGTACGTCAACGTGCTGGTGCAGTCCTCGCCCAACCTGGATCTGCAGTCGGTGCACTTCACCGACCGGCAGGGCAACCCGGTCAGTTTCGTCGACGGCAGCGCCTGGGTGCTGCCCAAGGGCGCCAAGAACACCAAGGCCGCCGGCCAGTGGATGAAGACCATGACCGCGACCGACACCTGGCTGCAGGCCGGCGCCGCTCGCGCCCAGACCGTGGCGAAGAACAAGTCCGTCTTCACCGGGCTCTGGACTGCCAACACCGAAGCCGACCGTCAGGTCCACGACAAGTACGTCAAGCCCAGTGGCCGCGCCGGCTTCGACCAGGCGATAGCCAATTACTACGCCTCCACCGAAACCGCCTTCGCGGTCAATTCGTCCAAGGCGGGTAGCGAGATCAAGACGGCCTGGACCGACGCGGTGAACCGGGTGCTGGCCGGCCGGCAGTCTCCGGAGCAGGCCATGAAGCAGGCGCAGTCCGAAGCGGCCAAGGCGTACTCCGCGGTCAAGTGACGGCGGTGAGGAGATGACCAGGACCTTCGCTACCCGCCCGGCCGAGAGCACGTCCAGTTCCGCGGCTGATCGGTTGCCCGGCCGGCCGCGGCGCAACCGGAGCGAGATTCGCGCGGCCTACGGTTTCCTGTCGCCCTGGATCATCGGCTTCGCGGTGTTCACCGCGGTGCCGATGCTGATCAGCCTGTACCTGTCCTTCACCGACTACGACCAGATCAACGCCCCGCGCTATGTCGGCGCCGAAAACTACCGGCAGCTGATCCATGACCCGAAGGTGGTCCTGGCACTGCGCAACACCCTTATCTACGCGGTGATGTACGTGCCGGCCGCGATGGCGGTGGCGCTGGGCCTGGCGATGGTGCTCAACCGGGTGGGCCGGGCAGCCGGCTTCTTCCGGACCGTCTTCTACCTGCCGGTGATGACGCCCACGGTCGCCGCGGCCGCGCTGTTCCTGCTGCTGCTCAACGGCCAGAAGGGCCTGATCAACCGCAGCCTGATGCTGATCGGAATATCCGGGCCGAACTGGACCACCGACAGCGCCTGGATCAAACCCGGGCTGGCCCTGACCATGCTGTGGGGGCTGGGCGGCACCGTCGTGATCTACCTGGCCGCGCTGCAGCAGGTCCCCAAGGATCTCTACGAGGCGGCGGAGCTCGACGGGGCCGGTAGCTTCGACAAGTTCCGCCGGATCACGCTGCCGATGATCAGCGGGGCGCTGTTCTTCACCATGATCGTGCTGACCATCCATTCGCTGCAGATGTTCGACCAGGCGTACACGATGTTCTTCGGTGGCCAGCAGAACAGCACGTACGCCAACGATGCGGCACTCTTCTATGTGATCTACCTGTTCCAGCAGGCTTTCGGCGTGCTGCACATGGGCTATGCCTCGGCACTGGCCTGGTTGCTGTTCGGCATCATTCTGGTGATCACCGCGATCCAGGTCCGGCTGAGTAAACGCTTCGTCTACTACGAGGGGGAGCGCTGAGATGACCGCGATCCAACCACTGCACGGCGCCGGTCTCGAGCCTGAGCCGGCCGACGGTTCCCAGGAGCCGGCGCTGCGGCACCCGGTGCCTCGTGGCCGCTTCAGCCTCAGCCGGTTGCCCTACCTTGCCGTGCTGCTGCTGGCCAGCGTGCTGTTCCTGTACCCGTTCGTGTGGTTGATCAGCGCCTCGCTGAAGCCACGCACCGAGGTCTTCGACAACTCGCTGGTGCCGCATGACGTCCGGTGGGCCAACTACTCCGACGTCTGGCACTACGCGCCGGTCCTGCAATGGGTCGCGAACAGCGTGATCGTCGCCCTGGCCGCGGCGGTCACGGTGACGCTCAGCAGCGCTCTGGTCGCCTTCGGCTTCGCCTACTTCCGCTTTCCGCTGCGCAACCTGCTGTTCGGACTGGTGCTGTCGACGATGATGTTGCCGGGCGCGGCAACGATGATCCCGGTGTACCTGATCTGGCATCGGCTCGGCCTCACCGGTACCCAGGTCCCGCTGTGGGCCCAGAACCTGTTCGGCTCGGCGTTCTACATCTTCCTGCTCCGCCAGTTCTTCCTCGGCGTGCCCCGGGAGTACTTCGAAGCGGCCCGGGTCGACGGCTGCAGCTTCTTCGGCCTGTTCTGGCGGATCGCCCTGCCGCTGTCACGGCCGGCGCTGGTGGTGGTGCTGGTCTTCGAGATCCAGGCGAGCTGGACCGACCTGCTCAAGCCGCTGATCTACCTGCAGGACCCGAACCTGTTCACGCTGCCGCGCGGGCTGAAATCGGTGATCGATACCTTCGGCAACGGCGGGGAGCAGCACTGGGAGATCATCATGGCTGCCAGCCTGATCGCCACCGTTCCGTTGATCCTGCTGTTCGCGGTCGCGCAGAAGCACATCATGGACGGCATCGCCGCCCAAGGCGGCCGCAAGGGCTGAGCCGGCAGGACTCAGCCCTGGCTCCTGGCCTTCGGCCGGTACGGCTCGGCTGCCACCCTCGAGTCGATGCCCAACTCGGGCAGCGGCACGGCAGCCAGTTGGCTGAAAGCCGGCCGGTGGTCCATCAGCACTTCTTGGGAGGGGTCGGCCAGCAGCCGGAGATCGTCGGGTAGCAGTTCCAGCTGTTCCAGCTGTTCGGTCGACATCAGCTCGGCTGCTCCTCGGAATCGGCGCCGCCGGTGGTCTCGCCGGCCGGATCCGGGTTCTGGCCGGCATCGGCGGTCAGCGGCGTCGTGCTGTCCAGGTCGTCGAAGGTCTGCCCGGCTCCGGCCACCACGGGTGCCTCGGTGGCCGGCTTGCCGTCGGTGGGGGGCTGGGTGGACAGGTCGTGTTCGGTCATCGGCGTTGCTCCCTCTGGCGAGCGGTGAGCTCAGATCAGGTTGCCGAGGCCGCCGCTGCCGCCGAGCTTGCCCAGCAGTTCCTGCGGGTTGATACCGAACTTCGACAGCAGATCCCCGTGCTGCTCGGTGTCGACCTGCTCCGGCAACTCCTGCTCAGCCTGGTCGGCCTGCGGGTGGCCCTGCTCGCGCAGCAGCTGGATGATCTGGTTCTTGTCGATATTCATGGAATGTGGACTCCTCATCAGACGTGCTCGGGGGCGCTCAGCGCGCACGAAGCGGGCGCAGCAGGCAGCCCGTAGGCGATGCGTTTTGCCCCGGCCCACGACCTGGGCGGGCAGCTGGATGTTCAGCTAGGCACGGGCGCGGACGCACCCGGCACTGCCGACGCTAAGCGCTCTGCCCATGCTCATGCAACTCTTCTGCTACTCCGGCCAACGATCCAACCTGGGCCACACATCCGCGTGGCCCAGGCCGGCCGGGTGTCACCAGGACGCTGGGGTCGCCAGGATGCCGGGTTTCACAGGATCGGGTTGCCTCCGGTGACCGCGATCCGGGCACCGGAGATGTAGCTGCCCTCGTCCGAGGCCAGCAGGACATAGACCGGGGCCAGTTCGACCGGCTGGCCGGCGCGACCGAGCGGTACCTGGCTGCCGAACTGGCTGACCTTGTCCGGGGGCATGGTGGCCGGGATCAGCGGGGTCCAGACCGGGCCGGGAGCGACGCTGTTGGCCCGGATGCCGCGCTCACCCAACAACTGGGCCAGGCTGGCGCAGAAGTTGGCGATCGCCGCCTTGGTGGCCGCGTACGGCGCGAGCGTCGGCGAGGGCATGTCGGAGTTGACCGACGAGCTGCCGATGATGCTGGCACCCGATTGCATGTGTGGCACGGCCGCCTTGGACAGGTGGAACAGCGCCGAGATATTGGTGGCGAGGGTGTAGTCCCACTCGTCGTCGGGGATCTCCTCCAGCGTCTCGTGAGTCATCTGGAAGGCGGCGTTGCTGACCAGCACGTCGATCCGGCCGAACTCGCTCACCGCCTTGGCGATGATGTCGCGGCAATGCTGTGGCTCGGAGAGATCTCCCTTGACCAGAACGGCTTTCCGGCCCGCCTCCTCGACGTAGCGGGCGGTGTCCTTGGCGTCGGAGTCCTCGCTCAGGTACGAGATCAGCACGTCGGCGCCCTCCCGGGCGTAGGCGATCGCCACCGCCCGACCGATCCCGCTGTCGCCACCGGTGATCACCGCGGCCTTGCCGGTGAGCCGGCCGGAGCCTCGGTAGCTCTCTTCTCCGCAGTCGGGACGCGGGGTCATCTCAGACTGGATACCGGGTGGGTCCTGCTGCTGCTCGGGCTGGTTCATCGGGAGTTTCCTGTTGTGTTCATGAAGGATTCCTTCTGCCGTACCGGGATGGCGCTCCGGATCGGCAAGGAGCGGCTGCCTCGACGCCCTGTTTCTCAGCAGAGCTGTCGGGTGGTTGCCGCACTCGCCGTGAGGGGCCTGCACACCGGTTGGGTAGTCGCGTCACCGGCCTTCGCCAGGACGACTTCGGGCTGCTGTCAGCCGAGACTCGACCATAGCACCGCCGGTGCGGGCGAGTTCGCCGGTGGACGCTCGGCGGCGCAGCCGGGTAGCGTCGGTGTACCGGTTGGATCCGCAGCTGTCCCTCAGCACGCCTGGGCCCGCCCGAGGCGTGTCGGCTCGGATCGAGGCGCAACCATGACCGACCCGTTACCCGCCGACCCCGGCACCGACGGGTCGGACACCGCGGGCTCGCTGCTGTTCATCGGCACCGCCACCACGCTCATTCGCTACGGCGAGCTGGCCGTGCTCACCGATCCGAACTTCCTGCACCAGGGCCAGCGCGCCTACCTGGGGTACGGGCTGACCGCCAAGCGGCTGACCGAGCCCGCCCTGATTCCCGAGCAGTTGCCGGCGCTCGATCTGATCGTGCTGTCGCACCTGCACGGCGATCACTGGGACCGGCAGGCCCAGCGTGGCCTGGATCGCCAGCTGCCGATCGTCACCACCCCGCACGCCTCGAAGCGGTTGCAGATCCGTGGCTTCAGCCGGGCCACCGGCCTGCGCACCTGGGGCAGTACCGAGATGGTCAAGGGCGACACCCGGTTGCGGATCACCTCGATGCCGGGCCGGCACGCCCCCGGGCTGCTGCGCCGGGTGCTGCCGCCGGTGATGGGCAGCCTGCTGGAGTTCGGTTCGCTGAACCGGCCCGTCGAGCTGCGGATGTACCTGACCGGCGACACCCTGTTCGTCGACGACCTGCGCGAGATTCCGGTGCGGTACCCGGCGATCGACGCCGCGGTGCTGCACCTGGGCGGCACCCGGTTGCCCGGCGGGCTGATGGTCACCATGGACGCCACCCAGGGCGCGGACCTGCTGGAGCTGGTGAAGCCCGGCCTGGCGATCCCCGTTCACTACGACGACTACGGGTTGTTCAAGTCGCCGCTGTCGGACTTTCGCGCCGAAGTGAGCCGCCGCGGCCTCACCGACTCGGTGCGCTTCGTCGACCGAGGTGACACCGTGGCTCTGACTGGCCCGGCCCGGGACTAGGTCCGGCCGACCAGCGAACGGCGCTGCTCGCCGGTGCCCCGGTAGAGCCGGTTCATCAGCAGCTGGGCGGCCTTGCGGCGCCCGCCCCCGAGCAGGCCCTCGCGGGCCAGTGCGGCCCGGGCGGCGTTGGATCCCGGACCGCCGTGCACGCCGCCGCCGGGGTGGGCCGACGAACCGCTGAGGAACAGCCGGTCGATCGGGGTGCTGGCGCCGCCGAAGCCGGGCACCGGCCGGAACACCAGCTGCTGGTGCAGCTGTGCCGTGCCGCCGTTGACCGCGCCGTGCACCAGGGACGGGTTCTCCTGCTCCAGCCGTGCGGGCGACTGGACGTAGCGGCCCACCACCAGCTCGGCGAAGCCCGGCGCGTGCCGCTCGATGCACGCCTCGATCCGCTCGACGTGCTCGGCGATGACCTCGTCGCTGAACTCGACGTTGGGCGGCAGGTGGGTGTAGGCCCAGGCCGACTCGGTGCCTTCCGGAGAGCGGCTGGGATCCGCGGTGGTCATCTGGCCGAACAGCAGGAACGGCTGCCGGGGCACCTGCCGGGTGGCCAGGTCCGCCGCGTACCGGGTCAGGCCGTCCAGATCGACACCCAGATGGACGGTTCCGGCGCCCCGGGCCCCGGCCGCCGTCCAGGGCACCTTGGACCGCACCGCCCAGTCGATCTTGACGGTGGGGCTGTCCCACTGGAAGTTGTCGAGGTCGCGCACGAAGCGGGGTGGCAGGTGCTGCTCGCCGACCAGGTCCCGGTACAGCGCCGGAGCCGTCACGTCGGCCAGCACCGCGCGCCGGGCGCGGATCCGCTCCCCGGAGGCCAGCCGGACGCCCACCGCGGTGCCGGCCTGTACCTCGATCTGCTCGACCGCGCTGGCCAGCCGGATGGTCCCGCCGCCTGCCCTGAGCCGGGCCGCCATCGACTCGGTCAGCATGCCGGCGCCCCCGACCGGAACCGGGAAGCCGTAGCTCTGCCCGAGCATCGCCAGCAGCCAGCCGTAGATGGCGCTGCCGGCGCCCTCGGGAGGCAGGTCGGCGTGCAGGGCGTTGCCGGCCAGCAGCATCGGCGCCCCCGCGCCGTTGAACCGTTCCTCACCCAGCCGGCGGACCGGCAGCAGCCCCAGCCTGGCCATCCGCAGCGCACCGGCACCGCCGAGCCGGGCCAGCATCCGGCACGCCGGGCCGAGCGCCGGCAGCGGGGTGAACAGGGCGTCGATCAGCGGTTGCCGGATCTCCTCCCACTGGGCCACCATCTCGCGCCAGGCGGCGCCGTCGCCGGCCGCGAACTCCTCGACCGAGGCGGCCGTCTGATCGAGGTCGCGCGACAGCACCGCGCACCGGTCGTCGGGAAAGACATGCGCCAGCACGCTGGGCGAGTGCGTCCAGTGCAGGCCGTGCCGGTCCAGCTCCATCGCCCGCAGCACCGGTGAGGCCGCCGACAGCGGGTAGAACGCGCTGAACAGGTCCGACAGGTAACCCGGGCTGGTCACCTCGGCCGATCGCACCGCGCCGCCGAGCTGCTGGGTCGCCTCGCAGACGACGACGTCCCAGCCGTGGTCGGCGAGCAGGTTCGCCGCCACCAAACCGTTGTGGCCGGCGCCGATCACCACCGCGTCCGGAGCATCGTCGGCTCGGACTTCGGAGGGCCGCGGGAGCTGGCTGGTGGGCTGCATAGATTCGACCGTACCGCGCAGACCCGTGATTAACTGGCGGTAGCCGCTGAGCAGCAGCGAACACCGTGCCGTACTGGCCGTATGCCGTCTGCAGGCCGAGATATCCGCATGCTCGCTCCGCCTGCGACAGGCGGGAGGATTGACGTGAAAGCCCTTACCTGGCAAGGAAATCAGAAGGTCGAAGTCATCGAGGTGCCGGATCCGCAGATCCTGGAGTCGACCGATGCCGTCATCCGGGTGACCTCCACCGCGATCTGCGGCTCGGACCTGCACCTGTACGGGGTGCTGGGCCCCTACTTGAAGCCCGGCGACATCCTCGGCCACGAGGCGATGGGCATCGTCGAGGAGGTCGGCTCCGATATCGCCAACCTCAGCCCTGGGGACCGGGTCGTGGTGCCGTTCAACATCTCTTGCGGCTTCTGCTGGATGTGCTCGCGGGGGCTGTTCTCCCAGTGCGAGACGACCCAGGTCCGGTCGGAGGGCAAGGGTGCGGCGCTGTTCGGCTACACCTCCCTCTACGGCTCGGTGCCCGGCGGCCAGGCCGAGTACCTGCGGGTTCCGCAGGCGCAGTTCGGCCCGATCAAGGTTCCCCATGGCACGCCGGACGAGCAGTTCCTGTTCCTGTCCGACATCCTGCCCACCGCGTGGCAGGCGGTCGTCTACGCCGACGTGCACCCGGGCAGCACGGTGGCTGTGCTCGGCCTGGGCCCGGTCGGCCAGTTCGCGGTTCGGATCGCCAAGCACTTCGGCGCCGAACGGGTGATCGGGGTGGACACCGTTGCCGAGCGATTGGCGCTGGCCGCCCGCTACGGCGCCGAGCCGCTGGACTTCGCGGCCGTGGACGACGTCGCCACCAGCCTGATCGAGCTGGTCGACGGTCGCGGGCCGGACGCGGTGATCGACGCGGTGGGTATGGAGGCGCACGGCAACCGGCCGGTCGCGCTGGTCCAGAAGGCCACCGGGCTGCTGCCCGACGCCATCGCCCAGCGGATCACCGACAAGTTCGCGGTGGACCGGATGGAGGCTTTGCATGCGGCGTTGAAGGGCGTCCGGCGGGGCGGCACCGTGTCGGTCAGCGGTGTCTACGGCGGCGAGGTCGACCCGATGCCGATGATGGAGATGTTCGACCGCCAGGTCCAGTTGCGGATGGGCCAGGCGAACGTGCGTCGCTGGAGCGATGAGGCTATGGCACTGGCGATGGACCCGGACGATCCGCTCGGCGTGCTGGACCTGGTCACCCACCGGCTGCCGCTTGCCGAGGCACCGGCGGGTTATGAGATGTTTCGTAACAAGGAGGACGGTTGCATCAAGGTGGTGCTGCAGCCGTGACGGCGGGGTCGGCCGCGCCCGAGGTGGTGGTGGTGACCGGCGCCTCGAGCGGGATCGGGCTGTCCGCTGCCCGGGCGTTCGCGGCCCGCGGCGCCCAGCTGGTGCTCGCCTCGCGCAGCGAGGATCGGCTCGCGTCGGTGGCGGCGCAGTGCCTGGCAGACGGCGCGGCCGGCGCGTCGGTGGTCGTCACCGACGTGGCCGAGGAGCGCTCGGCGCGCAACCTGATCGACACCGCGGTGGCCCAGCACGGCCGGGTGGACGTGGTGGTGCACTCGGCCACCGTGATGGCCTACGGCACCATCGAGGAGTTGCCTGCCGAGATCTTCACCAGGGTGGTCGACACCGCCATCGAGGGCACCTTCTTCATCGCTCGGGCGGCGTTGGCGGCGTTCCGGGCCCAGCACCGCGGTCACCTGGTGGTGGTCAACTCGCTGCTCGGCTCCATCGCCGCCCCGCAGATGGGGGCCTACGTGGTCGCCAAATGGGGGCAGGCAGGCCTGCTGAGGGTGCTGCAGCTGGAGACCCGCGACGAGCCCCGGATCCTGGTCAGCTCGGTGTCCCCGGGCGGCGTCAACACCCCGATCTACTCCCAGGCGGCCAACGTCACCGGCCGCTCGGCGCGCCCGCCGCTTCCGGTGGACTCCCCGGAGAAGGTCGCCCGGGCGATCGTGAGCTGCGTGGACCGGCGCCGCGCCCGGGTGTCGGTGGGGCCGGCCAATCCGCTGATCGTGGCCGGCTTCCGGCTGCTGCCCAGGGTCTATGACGCGCTGGTGACGCCGTTGCTGCACCTGGCCTCGCTGACCCGGCAGCCGGCTACCGCACCCTCCACCGGCAACGTGCTGGGACCGCAGCCCGGCGGTGAGTCCGAGCACGGCCGGTGGCCCGGACCGCTGGGCGTGCCGCGCCGGGGATCAGCGCCCGTGTAGACAATCCTGTCGACTGCTCACTTAATTCGCAGTGCTGTGCGTATCGTTGTTGTGTTCACATAACGCCCACTCCGATGTGGACGGGGTCACCACTTCGCGAGAAGGCGCATCCGCATGGCAGAGGTTCGGTCCGGGCTTTCCGAGCTCGCCCAGGACGCTCTGACGTTGCTGGGAGCGACCGCCGTGGCGGTGCGGGCGCTCGACCGCGACGGCGGCCTGGAGACGTTGGCGCTGGCCGGGCGCAACGCCGCGGCGCTGGTTGCCGGGCACGACGAGCCGGCCGCGACGACGACCCGCAGCCGCTGGCGCCGACGCGAGCACGCCGGCCCCGGGGAGCCGGAGAACCATCCGATCACCGGCATCACCGGCCGGCAGCTGGGCTGGCTGACTCTCGAACGGGGGCCGGCCGCCGACACCGGCCGGCTCGGTGAGACGGCCCTGCGGCTGGTGCTGGCCCAGGCCGGCGCGCTGCTGGAGGCCGACGAGCTGCTGGCCCGGCTGAGCGCCCAGGACGAGTTGTTGCTCGAGCGCCTGGACCAGTTGCGTGCCTCGGACCAGGCGCTGCGGATGGCCTTCGAGGAATCGGTGATCGGCATGGCGATGATCAGCCTCGATGCCGCCGATGCCGGCCGCTACCTGCGCGTCAACGACGCGCTCTGCCGGCTCACCGGCTACAGCCGCGAAGAGTTGCTCGCCCGCCCGTTCGAGGAGCAGACCCACCCGGAGGACCGGGGCCCCACCGCGTCGGCGATGCGCCGGGCGATGGCCGGCCGGCGCACCCCGTTTCGTACCGAGAAGCGGTTCGTGCGCTCCGACGGCAGCATCTGCTGGGTGCGGGTGACCGCGACCCCGCTGTTCGACGACGACGACCGGCCGTTGTACGCCCTGGGCCAGGTCGAGGACCTGAGCGTGCGCGGTGAGCACGACGCCGAACTGGCCGCCCGGTTGGACCCGCTGACCGGGACGCTCAACTCCGCCGCGGTCGAACAGGGACTCGTCGAGACGGTGCAGCGCGCGCACCGGATCGGTACCGGCTGCGCCGTGCTGGTCGCCGAACTCGCCGGCTTCGACGAACTGGTCGCGGGCGACGACGAGTCCGGCGGGCTCGCCGATCGGCTGCAGGTTGCGCTGGCCCGGCGGTTGCAGACCACGCTGCGGGGCAGTGACGTGATCAGCAGGGTGGACCACAACCAGTTCGTGATCATCACCGAGGAGGTGGGACCCGAGCAGGTGAAGGCGGTGGCGCGGCGGCTGCAGGAGGCGCTGGCCACTCCGGAGACCATCGGCGGCCGGGAGTTCCCGATGTCGGCCAACCTGGGCGTGTCGGTGCTGTCCGGTGGTCCGGGCGACGCTGCCGGCCAGAGCGTGACACTGCTGGAGCAGGCCAGGACCGCGCTGGTCCAGGCCCGGGTCGGCGGCGGCTCGCACGTGCTCTACCTCAGCGAGGATGCCCAGCCGGCGACCGGGACCTCCCGCACGCTGTACGCCCATCCGGACTGGCCGGGCCGGTCAGGTCGGTGAGCCGGGCCGGTCGTCCGGTGAGCTGGCCGGCCGGCCGGGCCTGCAGCCGCGTGCTGGTCGGTGCACCGGTAAGCGCGTTTGTGTTCAGCCGGACGAACAACGGCCGATAGGAGATCCGACGCCGACAGTGAGGAGCCGATCCATGCCGCGGGAATCAGTCCGCTCGCTTCGTGCCGCGGTGCTCGGGGTAGGCGCGCTGGGCGCGCTGTCCCTGTCGGTGCCGGCCTCGCTCTGGATCAGTCCCAGCCGGGTGTTCCCGGCGCTGCAACCGGTCGGTCAGACCGTGCAAACGGCGACCGCGTTCGATGCCAACGGACGGCAACTGGCCAACCCGGCCCGGCTCCGACCCGGCTCCAGCACCCAGATCGTGGTGACCGGGTTCAGCGCCCAGGAGCCGGTGCTGCTGCGCCGGCCGGGGGACGCTCGGACCGTCTCCGGCGGCCGGGCCGACCAGCAGGGCGTCTTTCGCTACCGGTTCACGGCACCGGCCACCACCTCGGGCGTCCAGTCCCTGACCGTGATCGGCAGCCTGGATCAAGCCGGGCTGCCACCGAGCAGGGCGGTGTTCCGGTTCGTCGTCAGCGCCGATCAGGCGGGTCGGTAACCGCCAGTTCGGTGAAGCAGCAGGTTCCGGTAGCGCCGCTGGACATGTTCACGGTGGCATCCGGGTTCTGACTGCCGCGCACGTACATCCCGCCGTAGCCCCGCGAGGCCATGAACGCGCCCCAGGTCAAGGTCCAGGATTCCGCCGCGCCGTCGGCCGGGAACTCCTCGGCGATCGGGTGAATCCGTTGCTGCAGCACGTAGGGCCGGTCCATCGCCTCGTCGAGTCGCGCGCGCCAGGCGACCGGCTCGGTCAGCCAGCCCGCGACGATCCCGAGGCCGCCGTGCATCATGGTCGGCTTGATGATCAACTCCTGCTGATCGGCCAGCGCGTACTCGCGCAGGTCGAGGCTGGCGCCGGACACCGTCACCAGCCCGGGACGCACCATGCGGGTCCAGGGCAGCACCCGGTCCAGGACGGCAAGCATGTCAGGCGGGTACAGCGGCCGGTTGGCCTCGTCGGACAGCAGCGCCAGCGCGCCCTTGCTGCCGTAGAGGTCGGCGTCCATCGGCGAGAAGATCGCGACCTCGCCGCGCTCGGCGGCCCGCAGTACCGGTTCGATCAGCGCCGGGCCGGATTCGGCCAGCAGGTCCTCCATCAGGAAGAGCCGGTACACCACGTCGATCGCCCGATCACCGAGCCAGACCCGGCCGTCGGCGTAGCGCAGTTGCCCCACATGGCACGGAAGCGCCTCGATCCCGAATCGGGCGTAGGCCTCGACGTTCTTGCGCAGCCGCGGTTCCAGGGTCAGGAAGCTCTCGGGCCAGTCGGTCAGCGCCACCACCGGCCTGCTGCCCGCCGGCACCCCGCACTCGGTGAACAGGGTGTGCACCATCTCGACCATCGGATCGACGTAACCCAGCCGGTGCCGGCGCACGAAGTCGCCGACGAAGGGCTGTTGCATCATCTGCCGGTTCAGGATCGCGCTGTCCAGGCCGCCCAGCGCGGCACCCCAGTTGATCTCGAGCAGCCGGAAGCCCGATGAATCCAGGTAGAAGTCAGCCCGGCCCATCCGTGAAGGGACGCTGCCACGCCCGCGCAGGATGACATCGGTCTGGGCGTCGGTGGCGCCGACCGCCCGCGCGAAGGCCGCCATGTCGCCGCCGAACAACCGGTCGGGCAGTCCGGTGAGGGCCAGGTACAGCTGCTCCAGGTCGCTGCCCAGCAGGCTGACCGCCGCTCGGTCGAGAAAGGTCGGCCGGCTCAGCGAGCGACCCATGAAGCCGGTGTCCACGGTGCTGGCCCGCACCCCGTCGAGGATGTCGGCTGCCCTCAGCCCGCTGGCGGCGAACCCGGCCAGGTATCGCTCGGTCAGCGAGGTGCTCGACATGCGGCCACCCCGCTCTGCCGGCGGCCGCGCCTGACGGCCGGCGTGGCCGATCACGACTCACCGGCCAGCGGTGCCAGGTCGGCCAGCTTGCCGGCCGGCTCGGCCTTGCCGGCCGGCTGGGGCTGCTCGGCCCCTGGGTCCGGGGTTGCCGGTCGCTGGGTGACCACGCTGTCGGGTTGGCGCATGCCGAGCAACGCCAACCCGAGGCCGAGCGCGCTTGCCGCCGCACACCAGAGCCAGACCTGCGAGCCGACCGCCCGGAAGACCGCGACGCCCACCACCGGGCCGATCGCCGCGCCGAGGTTGAACATGGTTTGCATCGAGGCGATGTATCGCCCCCGCAGGGCATCCGGCGCGATCCGGCCCGGATAGGAGAACATCGTCGGCCCGGCGGTGATCTCGGCGACGGTCCAGATCATGGTGCCGACCAGGAACACCCAGACGCCCCACGGCAGCGCGTACATCAGCTGGCCGACCGCCAGCAGCCCGAAGCCGACGCTGACGATGAACTTCACCGGGAGCCGTTGGGTGATCTTGGTGAGCAGGAGTTCGGAGGTGATCACGATGAGTCCGTTCAGCGAGATCGCCACGCTGTACCAGAGCATGGCCAGGCCGGCACCCTTCATTGCCAGTGGCAGCGTGCTGACGTACTGGATGTAGACGATGCAGTTGACGAGGGTGGCCAGCAGGAATAGGACGTAACGCCGGTCGGCCAGCACCGCCCGGTAGCCACCGGCCCGCCGGGTGGCAGCGTCCGGCTGGCGCGGATGCAACGGCCGGCGTGGCAGCGTGAACAGGGCGATCACGGCGTAGAGGAGGGCGGTGACCGCGTCGCACCAGAACAGCAGCTCGTAGGACACCGAGATCAGCAGCGCGCCCAGCAGCGGCGCGGCGGTGGTCCCGATGTTGATGGCGAGCCGGTACACCGCGAAGATCATCACCTGCCGGTGCGCGGGAGTCAGCTCCGACAGCATGGCTGCGGCTGCCGG
>DASZEI010000028.1:0-3169 GCA_035940975.1 Jatrophihabitans sp.
GGCGCGCGATGTCTGGGTGAACGCCGCCTCGGTCGACGAGGCGCTCAACCAACTCGGCTACGGCGCCCAGAACCTGGTGTCGGTGTCGCGCTCCACCCGGCTGGACAGCAGCGCCACGAGCCTGTCCGTCACCTCGCCGAAGCTGGTCACCTTCAAGGTCGACGGCAAGACGCTGCGGGTGCTGAGCTTCGGCCCGACCCTGCGCCAGGCGTTGGATCAGGCCGACCTGCGGCTGGCCCCGCACGACCAGATCTCAGCCAAGGTAACCAGCCCGGTGCGTGACGGCCAGGTCGTCACCATCCACCGGGTGGTCTACAAGTACGCCGTGGTGCGCCAGGACGTCCCCTTCTCGAGCATCCGGCAGAACGACCCCAACCGGGCCGCCGGCAGCAGCGCTGTGGTCACCGCCGGCCGCGACGGCATCCGCCAGGTCACCTTCCAGCTGCGCTACGTCGACGGGAAGCTGGTCGGCAGGGTGGTCTATGACAACCGGGTGGTCCAGCCGTCGGTGAGCCGGCGGATCGCCGTCGGCACCAAGCAGGCGCAGACCTACAGTTCCGGTCCGGTGCCCGCCGGCACGGCCCAGCAGATCGCGGCCCGGATGGTGGCGGCCCGGGGTTGGGGCAGCGGTCAGTTCTCCTGCCTGGTGAGCCTGTGGAACCGTGAGAGCGGCTGGCGCACCAACGCCTCCAACCCGTCCGGCGCGTACGGCATCCCGCAGGCGCTGCCGGGCAGCAAGATGTCCTCGGCCGGCAGCGACTGGCGGACCAGTGCCAGCACCCAGATCAGCTGGGGGCTCAGCTACATCGCCGGCGTGTACGGCACCCCGTGCAGCGCCTGGGCGCATTCGCAGGCCACCAACTGGTACTGATCGGCTGCGGTGGTCACACCGCGTTGACCGTGGAATTCGATGCCCGGGTGCTCTGGCACCCGGGCATCGCCCTTTCGCGGTCTGGTTTGCTGAGCGGGTGAATCTCGACGCGCTGCGAAGCGCATACGGCGATCTGGCGGCACTGGCGGTGTCCCTGGACGAGGCCGCGTCATGGCGTCCGACCGCCTGCGCCGGCTGGACGGTCCGCGACCTGGTCTTTCACCTGCTCGGCGACGCGCAGCGCGCGCTGGTCGCTCTGGCCACGCCGGCCACCGGGCCTGCTGACCAGGACGCGACGACGTACTGGATGCAGTCCCCGGGTGCACCCGACGCCGAATCCCGCGGCATCCGTGCCAGCCGGACGATGGCCAGCCAGTGGCGCCTGGACTTCCTGGCGGCCAGCTACGCCGAGACGGCTGCCGCCGTCCTCACCTCGGCCGGCCGGGCGCAGCCCGACGATCTCGTCGTTACCCAGGGGCAGGTCCTCCGCGTGGACGACCTGCTCACGACGCTCGTCGTGGAGGCCACGATCCATCACCTGGACCTGACGGTCGATCTCGACCGCGCCGGCCCCCGGCCCGAACCGGTCGCGGTCACCCGAGCCACGCTGGACGCCTTGCTGGGACGCCCTACCCCAGCGGCGTGGAACAGCGAACAGTGGGTGCGTGCCGCGAGCGGCCGTGCCGAACTCGCCGAGGAGCAACGCAGCTATCTCGGACCGGACGTCCACCGGCTGCCCCTGCTGCGCTGATCGGCTGACGATCCATCCGGCCGGCATCACCCGTTGACGCTGCCTGAGATCGAACCGCTGATTGCGGATGGCGTACCCCGGGCCGTCAGTAGAATCGAAGCGGCCGCCAACGGCCCACCAGGCAGCGAGGGAGGTACCCATGACGAGACCGATGGGATACGAACCCCCGGTGGCAATCCCCCGACGCCCGGCGCGTAGAAGCAGCTTGTCCTGAGCGAGCTACTGGGCCCGAGCCAGATTCGACAACTGGCCGAGCGTCTGGGGATACGTCCCACCAAGGCGCTCGGCCAGAACTTCGTGCACGACCCGAACACCATCCGCCGGATCGTCCGGGCCGCCGAGCTGGCGCCGGACGAGGTGGTGCTCGAAGTCGGCCCGGGCCTCGGATCGCTCAGCCTGGAATTGCTGGCCGCCAGCGCACACCTGACAGCGGTCGAGATCGACCCCCGGCTGGCTGCCGAGTTGCCGGCCACCGTGACCGCCCTGGCCCCCGAGCTGGCCGGCCGGTTGCGGGTTCTCGAGGCCGACGCCCTGGGCATCAGCGCGCTGGAGGATCCGCAGCCCACCGCGCTGGTGGCCAACCTGCCCTACAACGTCTCGGTGCCGGTGCTGCTGCACCTACTGGCGGCATTGCCCACCATCAGGCACGGGCTGGTGCTGGTGCAGCTCGAGGTCGCCGACCGGCTGGTCGCCCCGCCCGGATCCAGGGTCTACGGCGTGCCGAGCGCGAAGCTGGCCTGGTACGGGCCGGCCGTCCGGGTGGGCGTGGTGCCGCGCTCGGTGTTCTGGCCGGTGCCCAACGTCGAGTCCGGGCTGGTCCGGTTCAGCCGGGGCACGCCGCCGCCGGGCACCGCGAGCCGGCAGGAGGTGTTCGCGGTGATCGACGCCGCCTTCGCCCAGCGTCGCAAGATGCTGCGCTCGGCGCTGGCCGGCTGGGCCGGCTCATCGGCGGCGGCCGAGGCGGTGCTGGTCAAGGCCGGGGTGGATCCGACCGCACGGGGCGAGACCCTGGACGTGGCGGCCTTCGCCCGGATCGCCGAAGCCCGGCTGGCCTAACTGCGGCCGTCGAACAGGCTGGTGACCGAACCGTCGGAGAAGACTTCCTTGATGGCCCGGGCGATCATCGGCGCGATCGAGATGACGGTGAGCTTGTCGAAGCGCTGCTCCGGACGCAGCGGCAGCGTGTTGGTGATGATCACCTCACGGACCCGGCTGTTCTTCAGCCGGTCGGCTGCCGGGTCGGAGAAGATCCCGTGGGTGGCGGCGATGATGACGTCCGCGGCGCCTGCCTCGTACAACAGGTCGGCGGCCTTCACCACGCTGTTGCCGGTGTCGATCATGTCGTCGGCCAGGATGCACAGCCGCCCGACCACGTCGCCGACGACCCGGTTGGCCACCACGGCGTTGGCCACGTTCGGATCCCGGGTCTTGTGGATGAACGCGATCGGCACCCCTCCGAGCCGGTCGGCCCACTGCTCGGCGGCCCGCACCCGGCCGGTGTCGGGGGAGACCACGGTCAGCGGCTCGCCGGCGTAGGTCTGGCTGAC
>DASZEI010000029.1:0-6786 GCA_035940975.1 Jatrophihabitans sp.
ACCTCGACCCGGCGGGCGGCGCTGTCCACCTCGAGGACGGCAGGCAGGCCGGCCAGCGAGATCAGGTCGCCGGTGGTGTCGGCGATCCGGTTGAACGAGTGCCCGGTGCCCAGCGCTCGGACCCGCCGGCTGCCCGCCACCAGCGCCCGCAGCTCGGCCACCGAGGTCGGCCGGTGAAACCGGGCCGCCGCGAACTCGACATTGCCCGCCCAGTTGCGCAGCGCGCCGTCCCCGCTCATCCGGCGCCGGCAGGCACCGCGATCGCCGTCAGCACCAGGGTGTCGCAGATGCCGTACCGGCCGGTGAAGGCGGTCAGCTCGCGCCCGTTCAGCACCGGCCCGGGGACCTGGAGCACGGCGGTGAAGGTGCCGGCCGCCGGCTGCACGGTGATGCTGGCCTCCTCGAAGTCCAGCCAGCTGCCGGTCAGTGGAAACCATGCCTTGTAGACGGATTCCTTCATGCTGAACAGCAACCGGTCCCAGTGCACGGCAGGCGCGCTCGCCGCCAGCTCGGCCAGCCGGCCGTGCTCCTCCGGCCGGGCGATCGCCTCCAGCACTCCGTCGGGCAGTGGCCCGTGCGGTTCGGCATCGATGCCGATGCTCGCGGCGAACTCCCGCCAGGCCACCGCCGCGCCCCGGTAGCCGGCGCAGTGCGTCATGCTGCCGACGATGCCCGCGGGCCAGTCCGGCGCCCCCCGGGCACCCGGCAGGATCGGCGCCGCCGGAACTCCCAGCTCGGCGAGGGCGGCCCGGGCACAGACCCGGACGGTGGTGAACTCGACCCGCCGCTTGGGCACCGCCCGGCTGAGGACGGCGCGCTCGGCGGGCCACAGGGAGTCCTCGGAGGCGTCCTGGGTGGTGTCCACGGCCCGCACCCAGTCCGGCAGCAGGCGCTCGATCACGCCGGCACGGGCAGGATCTGGCGCGGCCACTGCTTGGACTGGCTGCGACCCTGCCACTCGCGGGGATAGCCCAGCGAGACCTCCTCGAACCTGGTGCCGTCCTCGAACGTGGTCCGCGGGATGTGCAGGTGGCCGTACACCACCGTGGTGGCCGAGTAGCGCTGGTGCCAGTCCGCGGTCACCTCGGTGCCGCACCACTGGGCGAACTCGGGATAGCGCAGCACCAGCGTCGGCAGCCGGGTCAGCGGGTAATGGTTGACCAGCACGGTCGGGATGTCGGGATCGCGGGCGTCCAGGCGCCGCATGGTGTACTCGACCCGGGCCCGGCACCAGGCCTCCCGGCTGGGATAGGGATCGGGGTGCAACAGGTGCTCGTCGGTGCAGACGATCCCGCTCCGGTAGGCCGCCTCCAGCGCCTCCTCCTGGGTGTCGGCACCGGGTGGGCGGAAGGTGTAGTCGTAGAGCAGGAACAGCGGAGCCACCGTGACCGGCCCGCCGGCACCGGTCCAGACCGGGTACTCATCCTCCGGGGTGAGCACCCCGAGATCCCGGCACAGCCGCACCAGGTGCTGGTAGCGGTAGTCTCCGCGCAAGGTCAACGGATCGGCCTTGTGCGACCACAGCTCGTGGTTGCCGGGCACCCACACGACGGTATGGAACCTGCTGCGCAGCACCGCCAGGGTGCTCTCGATCTGCTCGGCGACCTCGCCGACGTCGCCGGCGACCAGCAGCCAGTCCTGGTCGGTGGTCGGCTGCAGCCGGTCCACGATCTGCCGGTTGTCGGCATAGCCCATGTGCAGGTCGCTTACCGCGAGCAACTTGGCCGTCTCGCCCGTCACCGCTGACACCAGAACTACAGCCAATCTGTTCCGCCGGCCGCCCGGCGCGATGTCGGCATTCCGGATGAGTGTAAACGGTGCCGGGGAACTGCCGGAATCGTTAACGTGCCGACGTCCGGCCGGGTGAGAACGACTGGGAGGAACAGGTGAAAAGCGCTCCCGCGGCCGGTGTGGCCCACCGCGTCGACCCCGAGAAGCAACCGGGCCGCAGGTCGTGGCTGGCGCGCCCCCGATCATCGACCCGCTACTGTCTGGCCAGTACCTCCGGCAGGTTAAGCCAACCGCCGGGTTATCGATGTCGAGGCGGCGATGGCAGGACGATTCACTCCGAGGGACACCGCGTTCTACGACCTGCTCGCCGAAGGCGGCCGCAACGTCGCAGCCTCGGCCGACGTGCTGGCCGGGCTGTGCGAACCCGATTCCGACCGGGTCAAGATCGCGGCGGAAATGCGCGATCTCGAGCATGCCGGTGACGCCGTCACCCACCGGATCCTGCGCCAATTGAACAAGAGCTTCGTAACGCCGTTCGACCGCGAGGACATCTACCGGCTGGCCAGCGCGCTGGACGACGTGGTGGACGCGATGGACGAGGCGACCGACTTCATCGTGCTCGCCGACGTCGGCGAGTTGCCGACGCTGATGGTGGATCAGATCCGGCTGGTCCAGAGAGCCTCCAGCGAGACCGCCGACGCGATGGCGCGGCTGGCCACCCTGCAGGACCTGGAGCCTTACTGGATCAAGGTCAACGAGGTCGAGAACGAGGCCGACCAGGTGCACCGCCAGTTGCTGTCCAAGCTGTTCGGCGGCGGCTACGACACCCTGCAGGTGCTCAAGCTGCGCCAGGTCGCCGACCTGCTGGAAGAAGCCACCGACGCGCTCGAGCACGTCGCGCACGCGGTGGAGACGATCGCGGTGAAGGAGTCATGACCATCACCACGGCCGCACGGCCTGATCGGTGCTGGTGGTCGATGCCGTGAGCGTGACGGCACTCGCGGTCCTGATCGTCTGCGTAGCACTGGCCTTCGACTTCACCAACGGCTTTCACGACTCCGCCAACGCCATCGCGACCTCGGTGTCGACCAGGGCCCTGACCCCCCGGGTGGCGCTGGCGATGGCGGCAGTGATGAACATCCTTGGGGCGCTGGTGTCGACGAAGGTGGCCGCGACCGTCGGCTCCGGCATCATCGCGGCCCCCTCCGGACGCGACGGCCTGCTCATCGTGCTGGCCGGCCTGCTCGGGGCGATCGCCTGGAATCTGGGCACCTGGTGGCTGGGCCTGCCGTCCTCGTCCTCGCATGCGCTGATCGGCGGGTTGATCGGCGCGGCGCTGGCCGGGTCGGAGAGCGTGCGATGGGCCAACCTGGTCGACAAGGTGGTCATCCCGATGATCGCCTCGCCGCTGACTGGACTGGTGCTGGGCTACCTGTTCATGCTGCTGCTGCTGTATGCCTTCCGCAGGTCCAACTACCACCGCACCCATCGCCGGTTCCGGTGGGCGCAGGTCCTCAGCGCCGCCGCGATGGCGTTCGGGCACGGCAGCCAGGACGCCCAGAAGACCATGGGCGTGATCGCGCTGACGCTGGTGGTCTCTGGCCACCTCGGCAAGGGCGAGGGCATCCCGACCTGGGTGATCCTGTCCGCGGCCGCCGCGATCTCGGCCGGAACCTATTCCGGCGGCTGGCGGATCATGCGCACGGTCGGCCGGCGGATCTACTCGCTCAGCCCGGTGAGCGGGTTCGCGGCCCAGTCGGTGGCCAGCGGAGTGCTGTTCAGCGCCGCCCAGTTCGGCTTGCCGATCTCGACCACCCACGTCATCAGCACCTCGATCATGGGCGCGGGCGCCACCCGGCGGCTGTCGGCGGTCCGCTGGGGGGTGGCCGGCAACATCGTCGGGGCGTGGGTGCTGACCATTCCGGCTTCGGCGGCGGTGGCGGCGCTGATCTGGGTGCTGCTGCGACCGCTCAGCTGAGCCCCTGGCCGCGGTAGCCGGCCTCAGGCAGGCAGGATCGCCCAGACCGGGTGGATCTCCAGCCAGCCGGTCTGGGTGTCCAGCACCCACGGACCCACGATCGTCACCCGGGACTTCAACGGCGGCATCTTCATTGGGATCGAGGGCACCGCCTCGATCACCAGGCTCTGGTCCGAGCGCTCCCGATTGACCGAGTTGAGCCATTTCGGATTGACCCCGGTCAGCGAGATGTGCATGTCCCCGTCATGCTCGCGATCGATCGCCCAGGCTATTCCGGTGACCGCCACGCAGGGCTCCTTGACGGTCAGCCGCTGCGGTGAATACACCCCTTCCAGCGGAAAGCCTGAGTGGCAGTACTGGGCCAGTTCCGGCGGGACCAGGGCCGGATCGGGCTTGCTCGGCGACGGTCGAGCGAGGGTGGGCGGAGCCGGCTGGGAGGCATTGGGCGGCGGCGACGGGATGGCCGGGTCATCGGTTGCGGTACATCCGAGGAGCAGCAGCAACGCCACCGCCGCCGGATACCGGACGAGCACGATCAGTCCTCCTCTGTCAGTCGCTCACCTGCCATCTTAGGCAGGCCGCCCTTCCGGACCTGGCGACAGCGGGGTCCGGGCGGCCCCACGCCCCCGGTTCCCCGCATCGGCGCAGGGGCAGAATTGCGTCACCGTATTCAGCGCACCAGAATGAAATCAACGGGAAAAGAGGCTTTGATGAACGGATTCCGGGTCATCCGATCGACCGAACCCGCCTCCGAGCGGGAGCGGGCCAAGATCCTGGCCGACCCCGGTTTCGGTCGCTTCTTCTCCGATCACATGGCCTCTGCCAGCTGGACTCCGGAGGCGGGTTGGCATGAGCTGGAGGTGAAGCCGCTCGAGCACTACTCGCTGCACCCCGCGGCGGCGGTGCTGCACTACGCGCAGGAGATCTTCGAGGGCTTGAAGGCGATGCGGCACTCCGACGGCAGCATCTGGCTGTTCCGGCCCGAACTCAACGCGCGCCGGTTCGTGAACTCGGCACACCGGCTGGCGCTGCCGGTGCTGGCCGAGGAACTGTTTCTCGAGAGCGTCGTGGAACTGGTGCGCGCCGACCAGGACTGGGTGCCGGCCTACGGCGGCGAGCAGACCCTCTACCTGCGGCCGTACATGTTCGGCTCCGAGACCTTTCTCGGCGTGCGGCCGGCCGTCCGGGTCAGCTACGGCGTGATCGCCTCGCCGGCCGGCGCCTACTTCAGCTCGGGCATCGGTGGCGTCACGCTCTGGGTGACCGAGCAGTACAGCAGGGCGGCCAAGGGTGGCACCGGCGCGGCCAAGTGCGGCGGCAACTACGCCGCCAGCCTGGCCGCCCAGGTCGAGGCGCAGCAGCACGGCTGCGAGCAGGTGCTCTACCTCAGCGATGACGAGGACCGCTACCTCGAGGAGTCGGGCACCATGAACCTGTTCCTGGTGACCGCCGACGGCGAGCTGGTCACGCCGGGCCTGGGCACCATCCTCGAGGGGGTGACCCGCGACACCGTGCTGGAGTTGGCCGCCGAGCACGACCTCAAGCCCGTCGAGCGGCAGCTTGCCCTGCCCGAGCTGCGTGCCGGCTGCGCGGACGGCTCGATCACCGAGATGTTCGCGGCCGGTACCGCCGCCATCATCACCCCGATCCTCGGTTTCAAGGGCGACGGCTACGCCCACACCGTGGGCGACGGGCAGCCGGGCGAGGTGACGCTGGCCATCCGCAAGCACGTCCTCGACCTGCAGTTCGGCCGGGTTGCGGACACCCGCAACTGGCTGCATTCGGTGGTGCCCTAGCCAGGTCGGTCAGCTGCTAGTCGTCCTTGCGGCCACTGAGGATGTTCAGGAACTTCGAGCCGTACCCAGGGCCTTGCACGTTCTCGTACAGGTAGGCGGAGTCCCCCTCGATGTCATCGGCGCGTCTGGCCCACCGGGACAGCAGGTACACCACAAACCCCAGCCCGGGCAGCGCCACCAACCAGAACACGGTAAGACCTCCTCCTCGAGTGGATTCAGTATGCGCCGCGATCGGCCTCCGGCCACTATGGCAGCCGGCGGTCGAGGCAGCCGGCGGTCGAGGCAGCCGGCGGTCGAGCCCGGTTCAGCCGTCGATCGTCATGCCGGCAGCCCGGCCCAGGAATCGCTCGATGTCGGCGCGTTCCCGGTCGAGCTCGTCGCGGTGGCGGCGGGCGAGCGGCTCGAACGGCGTGACCCGGATGGTCGCCGACCGACCGGATCGTGCCAGCCGCCAGATACCGATCACCCGGCCGTCGCAGACCACGGCCGGCTTGATGATGCCGCCGACGTAGACCAGAGCGTGCAGGGCGGGATCGAGCATCGCGGTGCGGTCGCGGTAGCCGATCAGGTAGTTGTCGAACATCGGCAGCAGCCGCAGGCCCGGTACCGGCTGCACCGCACCGAGCGTCCAGCCCTGCCGGCCGTCGAACCGGACCTCGGTCAGCTCGTCCCGGATCGCCCCGATCGCCGCGCCGGACGGCAGGCCGGACCAGGTCGCGAAGTCAGCGGCGGTAGCCGGTGAGAATGCGCGAAAGTACCGGCGCGCCAGCTCCGCCATCGGGTCGGTGGGGCCCGAGGTGCTCGCAACCCAGTCGTCGAGGAGGGCGAACGTCGAATCGCGGCCCCGATCGCCGACCCGGCAGGTCACGCCGCGGCAGCTCAACGCCAGCAGCAGGTGGGTCGCCGCGGCGGGGTCCGCAGCCAGCCGGATGCCGCGTTCGGCCAGCTCCCCGGCGATCTCGTGGCGGGTCAGCTGGCGGCCGGCGAGCACCTCGTGCGTGAGCGGGATCGCCGCCTCGATGACCTGTTCGTCGATCCCCAGCTGCCGCCATCGCACGTTCGCGAAACGGCGTTCGATCATCGGCCCGAACAGGGCGACCATCCACCGGACGTCCTCGGCCGCGACCAGGTGCACGGTGGCACGCATCAGCCAGGTCCGCACCACGCTGCGCCGGACCTCGCACGCCTCGATGACGCCGGCCTCGTCCACGGCGCTGGACCGGGCTCGGACGCCGAGGCGGGCCGCGGCGGCGTCCTGGGCCTGCAGTCCCAGCGCCGCGC
>DASZEI010000030.1:0-3389 GCA_035940975.1 Jatrophihabitans sp.
TGACCGGCGGCGGCGCGTTGCTGCGCGGCCTGGACGCCCGGCTGCAGCACGAGATCGGCATTCCGGTGCTGGTCGCGGACCGGCCGCTGGACTCGGTGGTGCTGGGCACCGCCACCGTGGTCGAGCAGTTCGAGTCACTGCACAAGGTCGTCGTCGACGGCCACCGCCGTTGAGCGCATGCCGTTGACCAGCATCGAGCGGCTGAGCCGGCAGGGATAGGCGATAGGTCATGCGCAGGCTCACCCGACGCCAGCAGCTGGCTGCCGTGGTGCTCGCGGTGCTCGCCCTGCTGTTCATCAGCCTGGACTTCGCCGGCGGCTCGCTCGGCGGGGCCCGGGGCGGTGCGACCGGTGCCCTCGGCGCGCTCTACCGGGGCACCGACGCGGTGCTCGGCCCGGTGCGGCGGTTCGTGCAGGGCGTGCCCGACGTCGGGAGCAACCGGCGCGAGATAGCGCGGCTCGAGCAGCGCAACGCCGAGCTGCAGCGGCAGCTGGCGGCCGCTGCAGCCGACGCCGCCACCGCCAGGCAACTGCACGCCCTGCAACTGCAGGCAGACACCGCCGACTGGCGGATGATGCCGGCCCGGGTGATCGCCACCGGGCCGGGCGCCGGCTTCCAGTGGAGCGTCACGGTCGACGTCGGCAGCCGGGAGCACGTGCAGCCCGGCCAGACGGTGACCGACGGCCTGGGCCTGGTCGGACGGGTGGTGGCCGTGCACAGCACCACCTCGGTGGTGCTGCTGGCGGCGGACCCGACGTCCGGGGTCGGGGTGCGCGATGTCCGCTCCGGCGCGCTGCTGCTGGCCACCGGCGGCGGCAGCGGCCTGCTGAGCGCCAGCGCGCTGGAGGACCGGGTGGACGTCCGGGTCGGTGACCGGTTGGTGACGGGCCCGGCCGGCAAGACCACCTACGCCGCCGGTGTGGCGGTCGGCGTGGTGACCTCGGTGACCACCTCCGCCGACGGCACGGTGTCGGCGCGAGTGCGGCCGGTCACCCGCCAGGCCGGCCTGGATCTGGTCGGCATCATCCTGCAGGCACCACGGGGCACCGCGCGCCCGGTGCTGGAACCGGCCCCGGGCAGCAACCGGTGACCGCCTCGCGGATCGCCTCGGCGGTCGCCGGGGTCATCACCGCGCTGCTGCTGCAGGCCACCCTGCTCGGCCCGCTGACCTTTCCGGTACCGGTGTCGCTGCCGGCGCTGCTGGTGATCGTGGTCGGCATCTACGCCGGCCCCGGCATCGGCATGGGTTTCGGCTTCACCACCGGGCTGCTGGCCGACCTGGGTTCGGACCACCCGGCCGGCGTCCAGGCGCTGTGCTGGCTGGCCGCCGGGCTGGTGGCCGGGATGCTGGGCGGGCTGGCCCTCCAGCGGGGCTATGGCACCCGCGGGGTGGCGGGGCTCGCGGCCCTGCTCGGTGCCGCCACCTCCGGCGTGCTCGGGCTGCTGCTGGCCATCCTGGGTTCGCACGCGGCGACCGCGGTGCTGGCGCTGACCTACCTGATCCCGGTCGGGCTGACCGACGCGCTGCTCGGCCTGCTGGTGGTGCCGCTGGTGCGCAGGATGTTGCGCGCACAGGGGAGTCGCCCGCCGCGCCCGGCCACCCGGTTGATCGGCAACGCCGATGCGCTCGGCTGACCCGCGACCCGGCTCGCACCGCACCCGGCTGTCGGTGCTGCGGCTGCTGATCGCCTCGCTGATGCTGACGCTGCTGGCCCGGCTGTCCTTCGTCCAGCTGCTGGACCAGCACAAACCCCAGCAGTCGGCGGGCCTGACCCACCTCGGCGCGATCGTGGTGCCCGCGCCGCGCGGCCAGATCCTCGACTCCCGGGGCCGGGTGCTGGTCGGCAACAAGAGCACCCACGTGCTGACCGTGGACCGCTCGGCGCTGGAGGAGCAGGACGATCACGGCGCGGCGGTGCTGGCCAGGCTCGCCCCGGTGCTGCGGACCACCGCCGCGGACCTGCGCCGGGAGATCACCCCGTGCGGCGTGCGGGTTCCGGCACCGTGCTGGACCGGGCAGCCCTACCAGCCGGTGCCGGTGGCGACCGGGATCGATCCCTCGGTGGTGCTGGCGGTGTCCGAGCACGCCGAGCAGTTCCCCGGGGTCACCATCAGCACCCAGACCGTGCTGAACTATCCCGGCGGCAGCCTGGCCGCGCACCTGCTCGGCTACACCGGCGCGGTCGGGCCGGCTGACCAGAAGGCCAACAAGGCGCTGGTCGACGCCGACACGATCGGGCGCAGCGGGCTGGAGGAGTCCTACGACTCGGTGCTGCGCGGCGTCGACGGCGAGCAGCGCGTGCAACTCGATCCGCGCGGCGAGGCGGTCGGCCAGGACGCGACGATAGCCGCCCAGCCGGGCAACACCCTGGTGACCAGCCTGGACGCCGACGTGCAGGCGCTGGCCGAGCGCTCGCTGACGAACCAGATCGCGGCCTCGCGGGCCAAGGGCAGGGCGGCGCCGTCCGGCGCGCTGGTGGTGATGGATCCGCATACCGGCCGGGTGATCGCCGCCGCCAGCTACCCGACCTACGAACCGAGCGCGTTCGTCGGGGGAATCTCGGTTTCCGACTACGCCAAGCTGACTGCCTCGGCGGCGCGCGACCCGCTGGTCGGCCGGGCGATCGCCGGGGCGTACGCGCCGGGCTCGACGTTCAAGCTGATCAGCACCTCCGACGATGTCAGCACCGGCGCGATCACCCTGGACGGCCAATACCCGTGCCCCGGCTCGCTGAACGTGGACGGGCGCACCAAGACCAACTACGAGTCCGAGACCTTCGGCGACATCAACCTGAGGTTCGCGCTGCAGGTCTCCTGCGACACCTTCTTCTACGCCCCGGCGGTCGCCGAGTGGCAGGCCGACCAGGCCCGGGTCGAGCGTGGTGAGAAGCCGCTGGAGCAGCTGCAGGGGATGGCCCGGGCCTTCGGGGTGGCGCACTCGCCAGGCGTCGACCTGCCCGCCGACGAGCAGGCCAGCGGCTCGATCGGCAGCCGGGCCAGCCGGCTGGCCAGCTGGAAGGCCAACAAGGCCGACTACTGCGCCGCGGCCAAGAAGGGTTATCCGGACGTGGCAAACCTCGCCGACCGGGCCTACCTGACCCAGTTGGCGTCGGAGAACTGCACCGACGGCTGGCGATTCTTCGCCGGCAACAACGCCGACACCGCCATCGGCCAGGGCGACACCACCGTCTCGCCGCTGCAGCTGGCGACCGCGTACTCGGCAATGATCAACGGTGGCACGCTGTTCGCCCCGACGCTGGGCTGGGGCGTGCTCGATGCCGCCGGCAAGACGGTGCGCACCATCACCCCCAAGGTGGTGCGCAAGGTGCCGGTCGACAAGAAGGTGCTGAGCTTCTTCGGCGACGCGCTGCACTTCGAGGACAGCCATT
>DASZEI010000031.1:0-4792 GCA_035940975.1 Jatrophihabitans sp.
GAGGTACGGGTCGTGGCGGGTGTACGGGGTAGGACGGCGGCGGTGTCGGTGATGCTGGCCCTCTTGCTGCTGGTGAGTGCCTGCTCCCAGAAGAAGGTGCCGGTAGCGGCCGGACCCACCACCAGCGCACCCGGAACGACCGCGGCCTCCAGCACCGCCCCGCAACTGCCGTCGACGATCTTCACCCTGCACCCCGCCGACAACGCCGCCGACGTCAACCCGGTGACCCCGGTCAAGGTCGCGGTGTCAGGCGGCTCACTGTCCGAGGTCAGCCTGACCAACCTCGAAGGCCAGCAGATCAAGGGCAAGCTGTCCGGGGACAAGCGGTCCTGGGCCTCGGCCGAGGTGCTGGGCTATGACCGCTCGTACCAGTTGCAGGCCACCGCCGTCGATCCGGCCGGCCGGACCTCCACCAAGGCCAGCACCTTCAGCACGGTGAAGCCGGCCAACATGACGATGCCCTACATCCAGACCGCGGCCGGCGGCGGCATCGCTCCCGGAGTCACCTTCGGAGTCGGCCAGGTGGTGCGGATCCACTTCGACGAGTCCATTCCGGACCGCAAGGCGGCCCAGGCGGCACTGTCGGTGCAGACCGTGCCGGCACAGGTCGGCGGGTTCAGCTGGCTGGACGACGCCAACGTGTACTGGCGCACCAAGAACTACCTCAAGGCTGGCACCAAGGTCACCATCACGGCCAAGGTCTTCGGAAAGAACTTGGGCAACTCGATCTACGGGCAGGCCGATGTCAGCACCTGGTTCCGCGTCGGCGACAAGCACATCTCGATCGCCGACGACCGGACCAAGATGATCAAGGTCTACTCCAACGACAGGCTGGTCCGGACGATCCCCACCTCGATGGGGCGCGACGTTCGCATCCCGGGGGACACCGGACCGATCGACCTGCGCACCAACTCCGGCCCGCACGTGGTGGTGGGCGGCGAGAAGAACATCGACATGAACTCGGCCTCGTTCGGACTGAGCAAGGGCGAGAATGCTTACCGCACCACCGTGCCGGTCGGGGTGCGGATCAGCTACGACGGCGAGTACGTGCACTGGGCCGACTGGTCGATCGCCCAGCAGGGCAAGGTGGACGTCTCGCACGGCTGCCTCAACGTCTCGCCGGCCAACGCCTTCTGGTTCTACGACTTCTCGGTGCCCGGTGACATCGTCGACGTGCGCAACACCGGGCGGAACCTGGCCGAATGGAACTCCGGCTACTGGAACGTCTCGTGGGCGAGCTGGCTGGCTGACAGCGCCAGCTGAGAAGCCAACTCGCTCCGGTCCTCACTCGCCGAGTCGGGGGGTCGTAACGCGCCCGACACGAACTACCGGCAGACTGACCAGTTGTGGATCGCCAGCAGGAATTCGTGTTACGCACTCTGGAAGAGCGACAGATCCGGTTCGTCCGGCTGTGGTTCACCGACGTGCTCGGTTATCTGAAGTCCGTCGCCGTGGCCCCGGCCGAACTCGAAGGCGCCTTCGCCGAGGGGATCGGCTTCGACGGCTCGGCGATCGAGGGCTTCGCCCGGGCCAGCGAGTCCGACATGCTGGCCCGGCCGGACCCGGCGACGTTCCAGATCCTGCAGGGCGACGACGGCAGGCCGAGCGACACCGCGCGGATGTTCTGCGACATCACCATGCCCGACGGCTCGCCGTCCTGGGCCGACCCGCGCTACGTGCTGCGCCGGACGCTGTCCAAGGCCGCCGACCGCGGCCTGACCTTCTACACCCACCCCGAGATCGAGTTCTTCCTGCTCAAGAACCGCCCGTCCGACGGCAGCGAGCCGCTGCCCATCGACGACGGCGGCTACTTCGACATGACCAGCCACGACACCGCCCACGACTTCCGGCGCAGCGCGATCACCGCGCTCGAAGCGGTCGGCATCTCGGTGGAGTTCAGTCACCACGAGGTCGCGCCGGGGCAGCAGGAGATCGACCTGCGCTACGCCGACGCGCTGTCCACCGCCGACAACATCATGAGCTTCCGGCACATCATCAAGGAGGTCGCCCGCACCCGTGGCGTGCACGCCACCTTCATGCCCAAGCCGTTCCGGCACCAGCCGGGCAGCGGCATGCACACCCACCTGTCGCTGTTCGAGGGTGACCGCAACGCCTTTCACGACCCGTCCGACGCCCTCTATCTCTCGGCCACCGCCCGGTCCTTCATCGCCGGCCTGCTCAAGCACGCCCGGGAGATCACCGCGGTCACCAACCAGTGGGTCAACTCCTACAAGCGGCTGTTCGGCTGGTCGGCTCCGGGCCAGCTGGTCGAGGCACCGACCTATGTCTGCTGGGGCCATGCCAACCGCTCGGCCCTGGTCCGGGTACCGATGTACAAGCCGGGCAAGGCCAACTCCACCCGGGTCGAGGTCCGGTCGCTGGACTCGGCGTGCAACCCCTACCTGGCCTTCGCGGTGCTGCTGGCGGCCGGCATGAAGGGCATCGAGGAGGGGTACGAGCTGCCACCGGGTGCCGAGGACGACGTCTGGTCGCTGTCGGACACCGAGCGCCGGGCGCTGGGCTATGACGACCTGCCGCACAACCTGGCCGACGCGCTGCGCTCGATGGAGGACTCCGAGCTGGTCGCCGAGACCCTGGGCGAGCACGTCTTCGAGTTCTTCCTGCGCAACAAGCGCTCGGAGTGGGTGGACTACCGCGCCGAGGTGACCCCGTTCGAGCTGCGCAGGTACCTGCCCTCGCTCTAGGCCGCTGCCGCTCAGTAACCTGCTGGCATGGCTACTGCTGGTCCGGACCGCCCGATCCTGGTCGTCGAGAACGACCTGGTCGCGCCGATCGGGACGCTCGAGGGCTGGCTGCGCGAGGCCGGCGCCGAGCTGGTGATGTGCTCACCGGCGACCGGCCAGCCGCTGCCCACCGACCTGTCCGGCTACTCCGCGCTGCTGGTGCTGGGCGGCGGCATGAACGCCTACCAGGACGAGGTGGCCGGCTGGCTGCCGCAACTGCGCGCCCTGCTGGCCGAAGCCGTCCGGACCGAGCTGCCCACCCTCGGCGTCTGCCTGGGCGCGCAGCTGCTGGCCGTGGCCACCGGTGGCCGGGTCAGCGCCGCCGAGACTCCCGAGTACGGCTCGCAGCTGGTCGCCAAGCGGCAGGCCGCTGCCGCCGACCCGCTGTTCCGGGAGCTGCCGATCACCCCGGACGTCCTGCAGTGGCATGTCGACGAGGTCAGCGAGCTGCCGCCCGGCGCGGTGCTGCTGGCGTCCTCGCCGGTGTGCCAGGTGCAAGCCTTCCGGGTCGGCCGGCTGGCCTGGGGAGTCCAGTTCCACATCGAAACCACCCCCGAGATCGTGACCCGGTGGGCTCGGCAGGACGAGGAGCTGCTGGCCGACTACGACCTGCCTGCCATCCTCGAGCGCAGCATCCGGGCGCATCCGGACATCGCCGAGGTGTGGCAGCCCGTGGTGGCGGCCTTCGTCGCCCTGGCGGCCGACCCGGCCACCGTTGCACCGGCTGCCGCCGGCCCGCGGCTGCTGCCGATGGCCGGCCCGGCAGGTTCGACGACGACCGCCGAACCGATCACTGACGCTGCCGCGATCCGGGCGGCCCTGGCAGCCGAGCTGCAGGCCTCGCGTGAGCCATCCGGGCACTGAGGACGCCCCGGCAGCGCCCCCGACCGGCCGGCTGACCGCCCGGCTGGTCCGGGCCGGGTTCGCCGATCCGGTGCGCGCCGGCGGGTTGCTGACCACCGCGGCACTGCGGCTGTGGGATTCCGAGCGCAACGAGGCCAGCGATCCGGCCGCGGCGGCCGTCCTGTCGGCGCTCGGACGGGCGGCAGCGCCCGACCAGGCGCTGGCGATGCTGGCCGAGCTGGCCGAGACCGAGGCGGGTCCTGAGATCGTGGCCGAGCTGCGCGCCTCGGCGGAGTTCCGGACCAGGCTGCTGGGAGTGCTGGGCGCCTCCCAGGCACTGGCCGAGCACCTGTGCGCCCACCCGCGCGACGCGTTGGTCCTGCGCGGCGCGGCGGCCGAGCTGCCCACAGTCGAGTCGGCCGCCGATCGGCTGGCCACCGCGGTCGGCGCCTCGGCGGCGGATCCGGTGACCGGCACCGCCGGCTCGGCCGCCACCCTGACCGGGCCGGCCGCGGTGCGCGCGTTGCGGGCGGCCTACCGCCGCGAGCTGCTGCTGGTCGCCGCCCGCGACCTGGCCAGCGAGCTCAGCCTGCAGGAGGTCACCGAGGCGTTGTCCGACCTGGCCGGCTTCGTGCTGGCGGCGGGGCTGGCCGTCGCCCGGGCCGGGCTGCCCGCCGACGCCGCCGGCTGCCGGCTGGCCGTCATCGGGATGGGCAAGGCCGGTGGCCGGGAGCTGAACTACATTTCCGACGTCGACGTGGTCTTCGTCTTCGAGCCGGTTCCGGCAGCCACCGGCAAGGAGGTCAGCGCAGGCAAGGAGGTCAGCGCAGGCAAGGACCTCGGCGTAGGCAAGGTCGCCGACCAGGAGAGCGCGGCGCTGGCCACCGCCACCAGGCTGGCCGCCGACACCATCCGGATCTGCGGGCAGGCGGCCTGGGAGGTGGACGCCGCGCTGCGGCCGGAGGGCAAGTCCGGGGCGCTGGTTCGTACCCTGGCCAGCCACGAGGCCTATTACAAGCGCTGGGCCTCGACCTGGGAGTTCCAGGCGCTGCTGAAGGCCCGCCCGATCGCCGGCGACCTGGAGCTGGGCGAGCGCTACGTCCAGACCCTCTCACCGCTGGTCTGGACGGCCTCGCAACGTCCGGACTTCGTCGCCGAGGTGCAGGCCATGCGCCGCCGGGTGGTCGAGCACCTACCGCCCGACC
>DASZEI010000032.1:0-9170 GCA_035940975.1 Jatrophihabitans sp.
GAGAAAGGCCTCCGCGTGCTCCGCGTAGTAGCGGCAGCCGCTCGCGCACTTGGCCGCCTCCTCCACCGCCGCCTTGAGCGGCTTTCCCATCTCGAGCGTCATGATCCGCCCGAGCGCGTCGCGCTCCCGGTCGAGGATGTCGCCCGCGTGCCTAACGACGGCCGCGCGCTCGGCGACCGGCGCGCGCCGCCACCGCTCGAACGCCGAGGCGGCACGGGCGATGCGCGCCTCGAGCGCCGCCGCGTCGAGGGCGGGGAAGGTCCGGACGGTCTCGCCGGTGGCGGGGTTGGTGGTCGCGATGGGCATCTGCGAACTCCTGCGTCGAGGTCGGTGGGACTTGCCGGGTCGCCGACCCGGACCTTCACAGGCTAGCGCTGCCGCGACCTGGCTCAGTCGCCGGTGAACTGCACCAGCCAGGGCGCGACCTGGACGCTGAGCAGGCCGCGCACCACGCTGAGGTCGTCCTCGGTGGCCAGCCGCTGGACGTCCAGGTTGGGGTCGGCCCTGACCACCGTCATTCCCGAGCCGACCTGGTCAGGCAGCGGGCCG
This sequence comes from Jatrophihabitans sp., assembly GCA_035940975.1. Lineage (GTDB taxonomy): Bacteria > Actinomycetota > Actinomycetes > Mycobacteriales > Jatrophihabitantaceae > Jatrophihabitans_A. Next base: position 550 of record DASZEI010000032.1, read on the forward strand.
GCTGCGACCAGCAGGCCGTAATGGGCCAGCCGCTTCAGGAACGCCACGTGCTCGGCGAAGTCCGGATGCTCGAACACCGACTGGCCGGCCGCCAGCGCCGGGCCGGGCTGGTGCAGCAGGACGTACCAGTCGCGGGCCGACGCCGACTCGGACGCTGAATTGGTCGACGAAGTATCGCCCGGTGCCGGGTCCAGCCACCGCCGGAAGACGTCCAGCACGACCGGCCAGCCCTGCTCGTACTCGTTGCGGGTGCCCTGCGGGTCGACGAGGCGGTGCCAGCCGCGGTGCTCCAGGCTCACTGCCGTCGAACCGTCGAGGTCGACGAACCGCACCGTCAGCTCGGTGGCCCGGCTGGCGTCCTGGCCCGGATGCCAGCTCAGTTCCAGGATGTGCGGCGGGTCGAGCTTGGTCACCTCCGCCCAGACCGAGCGCTCGTCGCCCAGCCGCTCGACCAGCTGGTCGCCCTCGAACGCGACCGTGCCGCCGGCGCCGAAGACACTGTGGTTGTCCAACGGCCACCACGATCCGACGTGGGCTGTGAACAGGGCGAACGCGGTGGCCGGCGGGGCGGCGACCACCACCTCACGACGGACTGGTGCCGGCTCGGTCATCGTCAGCCTCCTGGGTGTGTGTGGCGTGGACTGCTGCGGTGGACTGCTGCTCTGACTGGTCTGCCTCGACGTACTGGGCGAAGGCGGCCAGCGCGGTGTCCCAGACGCCGACCAGCCACTGCTGGACTCCGGTCAGGCCGTCGGGGGCGAGGGCGTAGAGGTTGCGGGTGCCCTCACTGCGGTGCCGGACCAGGCCGGCGCCTTCGAGCACCCGCAGGTGCTTGCTGACGGCCGGACGTCCGATCGGCAGCTGGGCGGCCAGCTCGCCGACCGGTCGCGGGCCGGTGTGCAGCAGCTCCAGCAGCCGGCGGCGCATCGGGTCACCGAGCGCGTCGAGAGCGGTCTCAGCCGTTGATTGGTTACTCATGGGCAACGGTTACTCTAGAGCAACCAAAGTGCGAAGCGCAACCTCTCCCAACAAGATCGACGTGCGTGTCGTCCGGAGAATCGAACGGGCAGGCCGATTAGCGTCTGTCTCATGTGGCTCACCGACAAACCGCGCAAAGGGCTATGGCGTGGTGTCAACGGAGCGGCATCGATCTCGCTGGCCGTTCTGGGTGGATGGGCGGCTGTGACTCATGGTGCCGTCAGAGCCTTGCTCGTGGGAGGCGCCGTTACCGTCACCGGTATCCAGCAGATCAGTCAATGGGCCCGCGACAAGGCTGATGAGCAGGCAACTGGGACTGCCGAAATGATCGCCGAGGAGATCCGGAGCACGACGAATGCCGCGCTGTCAGGGGCTTTCATGCCGCTGTTGCGGTTACTTGCCAAGATCGAAGAAGCGGAGAACGAAACCGAACGCGCGAAGCTCAGGGAGGCTGCGATCGCTTCGGTAGTTCACGCTGCGCCAGCTGTCTTGGGGCCAGACAACACCCGAGCGTGTTTTTTCGTTCTCGAGAACGACTCCTCCGACGGCTCACCCAGGCTGCGCTTTCATACGGCTGCCGGTCGTGTGGATGAGCCTCACACACGTTTCGAACCTTCGACAGCTGCGGGACGCGCCGCCTTCGGGATGTTGGTCAAAGACGAGTACACGTTCTGCGAGGACACGATGGCCTCTCCGCCAACTGGATGGGAGGACCACACCCACCAGTACCGGACCTTCCTGTCCGTTCCAGTGCGAGGTGATCTGGAGATCGTGGGGATGCTTACCGTAGACGCTCCAAGCCCTGGCGATCTCAACCTCGACCGCGATCTACCGATCCTGCTGGTGTTGGCACGTATCCTTGCAGTAAGTCAGATCGCGCAGTCTGAGTAATCTCGTGTCACAGCGAGCATCGTCATGGGCAGTTTTTCCTGCGTTGGCACTACGATGAGAGGTAGGGGAGGGACGAGATGAAGGCTCGCAATCGCCGGGCGGCACCGGTGGAGGATCGCCAGGTTGCCGAGATGATCGCAGACCCTGCGGAGTACTTCTCGAAGGTGCGGGAGACTTCTCGCAGAGAAGCCCGCACCTACGTAGCCAACCGCGAACTGGCCGGGCGACGCACCAGGCAGACCGCCAAGCCCGCGTAGCACCACGTCGACTTGGCGGGCATACCTGGCCGCAATGATGAGCGGCGGCCCGGCATCGACCTCAACCGACTTCACGTACTACTCCGCGGCGGCCCCTTACCGCCGCCGCTGGCATTCGGTTCGTCCTCCCACTCGACGGCGAGCCGGTCGCCTTCGATCAGAGAGTCACTGCAACCGATTCGGCTGAGCCGCACAGCCAGCTCCCTAGCGTGGCGGTGCGGCCAGCAGGCCGGCGCAGTCGCGAGCCTGCTCCAGCTCGTCGAGGATCTCGCTCGCCGACGCCCCGGTGGCCGGCACCGCGATGCCCCGGTCGTCCAGCCGGCCGGGAGCGAACACCGCGTCGGTGACCCGGGTGCGGGTCACGGTCAGGGTCAGCACGCCGGCGTCGTCCTGGGCGTTGCCGAACGAGCGCCACCAGAAGTAGTTGCCCAGGCCGTAGGCCACGTACCTGCCGTCCGGACGCCAGCCGGCACCCTGCAGGACGTGCGCGTGAGTGCCGACCACCGCCGTCGCCCCGGCCGCTGCCAGCCGGTCGGCCAGTGCCACCTGGTCGCCGTTCGGGCAGTTCTGGTACTCGGTGCCCCAGTGCAGGTAGACGATCACCGCGTCGGCGCGCGCCTTGGCCGCGCGGACCGAGGCGATCAGCCGGTCGGAGTAGGCGTTGGCGATGCCGGGCTCGGAGTCGGTGGCCGAGAAGTGGGCCAGGGTCTCCTCCTGCACCTGGCTGGCCGCGAGGATCGCCAGCCGCACCCCGTTGATCTCGGTGTAGTACGGGGCGAAGGCTGCGCCGGCGTTCGCGCCGATGCCGATCACCGGGAAGCCGGAGGCCTTGACCGCGGCCAGGGTCTGGGCGAGTCCGGCCGAACCGTAGTCGGCGGCGTGGTTGTTGGCCATCGTGGCAATGTCGACGCCGGCTGCCCGCAGCGCCGTGAACGCCGACGGAGGCGCCTGGAAGGTGAAGGACTTCGCCTCCGGCTGGCCCCCGACCGCGATCGCCGTCTCCAGGTTGACCATGGTCAGGTCAGGTGCCGACAGCACCGCGGCGGCCGGGCCGAACGCGGTAGCGGGGTCGGCCAGCCGAGCGGCAGTCCGCTCGGAGAAGTGCACGTCGCCCGCGAAGCCGATCCGGACGGTGCCCGGAGTGGCCGGCCGGCTCGAGGTCGACCCAGACGGCTGCACCGACCCGCCCGACGAGGCCCCGGAAGCGGGCCGGCTTGCGCCGGAGCCGGCCGCCGGCGGCCCGGACGAGCGCACCGACGGTCCGGACGAGCGAGCCGACGGGGCGGACGAGCCGTCACACCCGGCCAGCAGCACCAGCCCGGCGACGCCGGCCAGGCCCAGAGCGGTTCCGGCTCGGGAGTTGCTGGGCACGCCACCAGCATGTACCTGTCCTCGACGTCGCGCGGTGAGCCGCGCGGTCCACCACGTCGTCACCCGGTGCCCCTCACGGACCGCCGGGTAGCTGTCAGCGCGGCGGCTTGGCCAACAGGTCGGCGCACTGGCGGAACTGCTCGAACTCGGACCGGATCCGGCTCGCCGTCTCGCCGGTGGCCGGCACCGGGATGCCGCGATCGTCGATCCGGGCCGGAGCGAAGGACGCGCCGGTGACCTTGCTGCCGGTCAGCGTCAGGGTCAGCACGCCGCTGTCCTCGTGCTGGTCGCCGAAGGAGTACCACCAGAGGTAGTTGCCCAGGCCGTAGGCGACGTAGGTGCCGTCCGGGCGCCAGCCGGCGCCCTGCAGGCCGTGCGCATGGGTGCCGACCACCGCGGTGGCGCCCTCGGCGGCCAGCCGGTCCGCCAGCCCTTGCTGGTCGGGGTTCGGGCAGTGGACGCCCTCGGTCCCCCAGTGCAGGTACACGATCACCGCGTCCGCGTGTGCCTTGGCGGCCCGCACCGCCAGCGGCAGCCGCTCGGAGTAGGCGCTGGCGACCCCCGGGCTGGTGCTGGTGGCCGAGAAGTTGGCCAGCGTTTCCTCCCGCACCTGGAGGGCGGCGATGAAGGCCAGCCGCACCCCGTTGATCTCGGTGTAGTACGGCGCGTAGGCGGCGTCGGCGTTGGCGCCGAGGCCGATCACCGGAAAGCGGGTGCGCTTGATGGTGGCCAGGGTCTGGGCCAGTCCCGCCGAACCGTAATCGGCCGCATGGTTGTTGGCCATTGTGACGAGGTCGATGCCGGCCGCTTTCAGCGCTGTGAACGCCGACGGCGGCGCCTGGAAGGTGAAGTTCTTGACCTCGGGGCTGCCGCCGACCGAGACGGAGGTTTCGAGGTTGAGCAGCATCAGATCGGGCTTGGCCAGTCCCTTCGCGGCCGGGCCGAACACGGTCATCGGGTCCGCGGCCAGCCGGGTGGCCGTGCGGAGGGCGAAGTTGACGTCACCGGCCAAGCCGATCTTGACGACGCCGCTCGACTGTGCCGAACCGGACGGGCTCGCCGAGCCGGACGGGCTTGCCGAGCCGCCGGACTGCGAACCACTGGACTGGGAACCGCTGGACTGGGGCGCGCCGGACAGGCTGGCGCTGGACCGGGAAAGGCTTGCCGAGCCGGACCGGTTCGCGCCGGTCGCCGTCGGTGCGGACGAGCCGTCACACGCTGCCAGCAGCAGCAGCGCGGCGGTGACGGTCAGGGCGCCGGCGATATCCGCTCGGGAGTTCCTGGGCATCGCACTAGCATGCACGGTGCGCTTTACTTTCCAGCCCAGCAGGGCCCCACCGAAGGAGAATCCGTGTCCAGCGTCGCATCGCAGTCCACCGTCCAGGCCGTCCGGCCGTCGGTTGCGGTTGCCGCCGGAACGACTCCGCGGGCTGCCCTGGAGGCGGCCGGTGTCGACCTCAACGGCCCGTCCGGCGCGGTGGTGGTGCGCGATTCGCGCGGTGAGCTGCGCGATCTGGATGTGCCCTTCGACTCGGCCGACGAGGTCGAGCCGGTCGCGATGGACTCCGCCGAAGGCCTGGCGGTGCTGCGGCATTCGACCGCGCACGTGATGGCCCAGGCGGTCCAGCAGCTTTTTCCCGGCACCCTGCTGGGCATCGGGCCGCCGGTCGAGAACGGCTTCTACTACGACTTCCTGCCCAGCCGGCCGTTCACCCCGGAGGATCTCGGGGCGATCGAGAAGAAGATGGCCGACATCATCAAGGCGGCGCAACGCTTCTCCCGGCGCGAGATCAGCGATTCCCAGGCCCGGGCGGAGCTCGCGCACGAGAAGTTCAAGCTGGAGCTGATCGGGCTCAAGGGCGGCGGCGACTCCGACAGCGGCGCCAACCACACCCCGACCGAGCTGGACGTCGAGGAGCTGTCGCAGGTCGGCGGCGGCGCGCTGACCATGTACGACAACCTCGACCGCGACGGCGAGCTGGCCTGGACCGACCTGTGCCGGGGACCCCACCTGCCCACCACCCGGCGGATCCCGGCGTTCAAGCTGATGCGGGTTGCCGCGGCGTACTGGCGCGGTGACCAGAACAACGAGCAGCTGCAACGGATCTACGGCACCGCCTGGCCCAGCAAGGACGCCCTCAAGGCCTACCTGGTGCAACTGGAGGAGGCGGCCAAGCGCGACCACCGCAAGCTCGGCATGGAACTGGACCTGTTCAGCTTTCCCGACGAGCTGGGATCCGGCCTGCCGGTGTTCCATCCGAAGGGTGGCATCCTGCGCCGGGTGCTGGAGGACTACGTCCGGCAGCGGCACGCCGAGGAGGGCTTCGACTTCGTCAGCACCCCGCACATCAGCAAGGAAGGCCTGTTCCACACCTCGGGCCACCTGCCGTACTACGCCGACGGCATGTTCCCGCCGATGGAGCTGGAGAACGCCGCCTACCGGCTCAAGGCCATGAACTGCCCGATGCACAACCTGATCTACCAGGCTCGCGGGCGCTCCTACCGGGAATTGCCGCTGCGGCTGTTCGAGCTGGGCAGCGTCTACCGGTTCGAGAAGTCCGGCGTGGTGCACGGGCTGACCCGGGTCCGCGGGCTGACCATGGACGACTCGCACAGCTATTGCACCCCCGAGCAGGCGCCGGCGGAGATCAAGCACCTGCTCGAGTTCTGCCTCGGCCTGTTCCGCGACTTCGGGCTGCAGGACTTCTACCTCGAGCTGTCCACCCGGGACGACTCCAAGCCGGACAAGTTCATCGGCACCGACGAGCAGTGGGAGGCCGCCACCTCGATCCTGCACGCGGTCGCGACCGAGTCCGGACTGGACCTGGTACCCGATCCCGGCGGTGCCGCCTACTACGGACCGAAGATCTCGGTGCAGGCTCGCGACGCCATCGGGCGCACCTGGCAGATGTCGACCATCCAGTACGACTTCAACCAGCCGGCCGGGTTCGGGCTGGAGTACCAGGCCGCCGACGGCACCCGGCAGCAGCCGGTGATGGTCCATTCGGCGAAGTTCGGTTCGGTCGAGCGGTTCATCGGTGTGCTTACCGAGCACTATGCCGGTGCCTTCCCGGCCTGGCTGGCGCCGGTGCAGGTGATCGCGATCCCGGTGAGCGATGAGCAGGCCGGCTACCTGCACGAGGTGGCGGCGCAGCTGAAGGGCCGCGGCATCCGGGTCGAGGTGGACGCGAGCGCCGACCGGATGCAGAAGAAGATCCGGACCGCGCAGCAGGCCAAGGTGCCGCTCATGCTGATCGCCGGTGGCAAGGACGCCGAGGACGGCGCGGTGTCCTTCCGGTTCCGTGACGGCGAGCAGCTCAACGGCGTTCCGCTGGCCCGGGCGCTGGACCTGATCGCCGACTTCGTGGCCAGCCGGGCCAACCACTCCCCGTCGGTGGCCGACTTCCAGCCGGTGATTCGCGAGGAGCCGTGACCGGTCCGGAGCTGGCGGACGGCGAGAACTACGCCGGCACGCCCGATGCCTTTCAGCGGCTCTGGACGCCGCACCGGATGGTCTACATCGGCGGCGAGGGCAAGCCCGCCTCCGACGCCGCGCAGCACTGCCCGTTCTGCGAGCTGCCGGACCGCTCGGACTCCGACGCCCTGATCATCAGCCGCGGCGAGCTGGCCTTCGCCGTGCTCAACCTGTACCCGTACAACCCCGGCCACCTGATGGTGGTGCCGTACCGGCACGTCGCCGACTACACCGACCTCAGCGCCGCCGAGGCCGCCGAGGTGGCGCTGTTCACGCAGCGCGCGATGGCGGCGCTGCGGGCCGCCGCCCGTCCGCAGGGTTTCAACATCGGCATCAACCAGGGGACGGTCGGCGGCGCGGGGATCGCCGCGCACCTGCACCAGCACGTCGTTCCGCGCTGGGGCGGCGACATGAACTTCATGCCGGTCATCGGCCAGACCCGGGTGCTTCCGCAGTTGCTGGCCGAGACCCGCGACCAGCTCGCTGAGCACTGGCCGCGGGCCTGACGGATCAGCTCGGGTCGTTCGCCTGCACCTGTGCGCCCTCGGACGGCGGCTGGACCTGTGCGGCCTCGGACGGCGGCTGGACCTGTGCGGCCTCGGCCGACGGCTGGACCTGTGCGGCCTCGGCCGACGGCTGGACCGGCGGCTGGCGTGGCGGCTGGTTCCACGGCTCGATGGGCGGCCGGCTGGCCGACCCCAGCTTGCTGCGCACCAGCTGGCCGGCGGCGGCCACCGCGCCGACGATCAGCAGCAGCCGTCCGGCCCTGCGCTTCTTGCGGGGAACCGGCTTCTCCTGGCGGTTGCGGCGAACCGGCTTCTCCTGCCGGGCCAGCGACGCTGCCTGGACCTTCATGCTGGCCACCTGGAGCCTCGCTTGCGCCTTGGCGATGGCTGCCTGGGCCTTGGCGTCGGCCAGCGCCTGGTTGCTGCGCTTGCGAGCCTTGCGGGTCAGCCTGCCGGTCTGCTTACGAGCCTGCTTGCGCCGTGCCTCGGCCTCTGCCTTGGCGATCTTGCGCGCCCGCCGGCCGCGGGCGGCCAGGGCCACCGCGCCCGCCTCGACGGCGCCGCCGACCGTGCCGACGGCTTCGGTGACGGCTCCGGCGGCTGTTTCGACCGCGCCGCTGACGGCTTCGGCGGCCGTGCTGAGCGCCTGCCCCGCGCTGCTCGCCGCGACCTTGGCGTTCTCTGTCACGGCGGCACCGGCTGACTTGGCGGACCCGGTCACGGCGGCACCGGCTGACTTGGCGGACCCCGTCACGGCGGCACCGGCTGACTTGGCGGACCCGGTCACCGTGTGTAGGGCATCAGCGACCTCTGACCGGGAATTACGTCTGATCACGTGTAGCTCCATTCGGGTTGAGGAGTCCTGGGTTGGCCGTGCGCGGGTAAACCTACCCAAGGTGCGGGACAGCTGTGCACTCGCAGCCGTCGCCGGGGCTTGCACGGTCGGCCCGGGGCTGATCCGGTTCCTGGTCGAGGTCCTGGGCTTCGAGCAGACCGTGGTGTACGCCGAAGCCGGCCAGGTCGTGCACGCCGAGCTGGCCTGGCCACCCGGTGGCGGGGTCATGCTGAGCTCGGTCCGCGACCACGACCTGCGGACGATGCAGCCGGGCACCTACGCGGCGAACCGCGGCGGCTGCCGTCCCA
>DASZEI010000033.1:0-2232 GCA_035940975.1 Jatrophihabitans sp.
CGCACCCTGACCTGCCCGGTCGTCCACATCTAGGCCTTCGTATCTAGGGTGGTCCTTAGCTAGCAGGCAGCCGTCGCTGGCAGCAGCGAACCGTCGCGCCGACCCGAGGACGAACCATCGACCGCGCACAACGCCGAGCCGCCGTGATCGCCACCGCGATCGCGGCCCCGGTGACGGTGCTGCTGGCGTTCCTGCTGACCGCCGGGCACACCGACCGGCCCGACCCGACGCCGTCGAGTTCGGTGCTGCCCGCCGTGACCGTGCCGGCTCCACCCAAGCCGGACGCCGCCACCCAGGCGGCCTGCGTCAAGGTGTTCGCCAAGCTGCCGGTGCAACTGGGTCAGCTGGCGCCCCGCCGGACCGAGACCGACTCCTCCTTCGTGGCCGCCTGGGGGAATCCGGCCGTGCTGGTCCGCTGCGGCGTCGCCAAGCCGGCGGTCTTCGGCACCCCGGACGCCGCCCAGCTGGTGGAGGTGAACTCGGTCCTCTGGCAACCCGATCCGCAACGGGACCGGACCGTCTACACCACCGTGGACCGCAGCGTCTACATCGACGTCACGGTGCCGGCCGGTGCCGACCAGCCGCTGCCGCTGCTGGCCGAGGCGGTCTCGGCGCTGCCGCCGCTGTGCACCGCGACCGACGCGGCGGGCAATCCCGGGGCCAAACTGCCGATCTGCAGTGCCAGCCGCTGAGCAGGGTGTGGACGCTCACCCGGGCGGAAACCTTCGCTTGCTGAGACTCCCGCCCGCGGGACGGCTCAACCGTCGCGGCGGGCCAGCGCGGTGGCGATCAGCCGGTCCAGCAGCTGGCGAAAGCTGACCCCGCTCGCTTCCCACATCTTCGGATACATCGAGATGGCGGTGAACCCGGGCATGGTGTTCACCTCGTTCAGGACCAGCCTGCCGTCGGAGGCCAGGAAGAAGTCGACCCGGGCCAGGCCGGCGCAGTCCAGCGCCCGGAACGCCCGGCAGGACGCGTCCTGGATCGCCCGGACGGTGTCGGCGCCGACCTCGGCCGGAATGTCGAAGTCCGAGGCGTCCTCGAGATACTTGGCCTCGAAGCTGTACCAGTCGAAATCCGGGTGTAGCCGGATCTCGGCCGGCAGCGAGGCCGTCACCGTGCCGTCGGCGTCCTGCAGCACGCCGCACTCGATCTCGCGGCCTGCCACCGCCGCCTCGATGAGCACCTTCGAGTCGTGCTCGAAGGCGAGCTTGAGCGCCGCCGGCAGCTCGTCGTGGGAGCGGACCTTGGAGATGCCGATGCTGGAACCGGCCCGAGCCGGCTTGACGAACACCGGCAGGCCGAGCCGCCGCAGTTCCCGCTCGTCGACGTCATCGCCCGGTTTGAGCACCAGGTAGTGCCCGACGTCCAGGCCGGCCGCCCGCAGCATGGTCTTGGCGAACGCCTTGTCCATCGCCGCGGCGCTGGCCAGCACCCCGGAGCCGACATAGCCGACGCCGGCCATCTCCAGCAGCCCCTGGATCGTGCCGTCCTCGCCGTAGGCGCCGTGCAGCAGCGGAAAGACCAGGTCGACGCTGTCGAGCACGGCGATCGCCGAGGCCGCGTCGAAGACCGCCACCTCGCCGCTGCCGGACCGCAGGGCGAGTTCGGCGCCGGCCGGCAGCACCTCGGGCAGCGTCTGGTTCTCGATCTGCAACTGCCGCGGCTCGACCTCGGTGCGCACCCAGCCGCCGGCCCTGGTGATGCCCAGCGTCAGCACCTCGTACTTGGCCGGATCCAGCGCCGCGAGCACGCTGCCGGCGCTGAGCACCGAGATCGGGTGCTCGCAGCTGCGGCCGCCGTAGACGACGGCGATCCGTATCCGTGAAGCCATGGTTTTCGAGGCTAGCCGAGAACTACTCGCTCTTGGTGGAGCGGCTCATCAGCAGCCGGGCCGCGTCGACCGGCGCCAGGCTGCCGTAGCAGACCGAGTCCATCACCCGGGTGATCGGGACGTCGATCCCGTGCCGACCGGCCAGCTCCAACACCGATCGGCAGGACTTCACCCCTTCGGCGACCTGGCCGTGAGCGGCCAGCTGCGCCTGCTCCAGGCTCTCGCCCTTGCCCAGCCGCTCTCCGAAGCTGCGGTTGCGCGACAGCGGCGAGGCGCAGGTGGCCACCAGGTCCCCGAGGCCGGCGAGGCCGGCGAAGGTCACCGGGTCGGCGCCGAGCGCCAGGCCCAGCCGGGACGTCTCGGCCAGGCCGCGGGTGATCAGCGAGGCGATGGTGTTG
>DASZEI010000034.1:0-2737 GCA_035940975.1 Jatrophihabitans sp.
CGGCGCGGTGTACGTCTTCTGGACAGCCTGATCCGGCACATCGACGACGAGTGCCTGAGCCTGCCCAGCAGTCTGCAGGGCAGCCGGGCTCCGCGTGTAGCTGCCGCCCTGCCCCTGGGACACCACCGAGTAGGACAGCCAGCCCAACTGCAGCTTCTCCCACGGGCCCATGTGGTCCGGCGTGGTGCCGATGTCGACCGTGCCGTGGTTGAGCCAGGAGCCGACGGACATGATGGTCCAGAAGCCGGTGCCGTTGTCGCCGCCGTTGGTGTCGTACAGGTCCGGCAGGCCGAGGTCGTGACCGAACTCGTGCGAGAACACGCCGAGGCCACCGTTCTCCGCCTCGACGGTGTAGTCACCGATCCAGTAGCCGGTGTTGCCGATCTGGGTACCGCCGAAGAGCACCGGCGTGCCACCGACCGAGGGACCGGTCAGGCCGTAGTCGGTCTGGTTGACGTACCAGCGGTGCGACCAGATCGCGTCTTCGCCGCCGTTGCCGTCCTCGCCCTCACCGGCGTGCACTGCCTGGAAGTGGTCCAGGTAGCCGTCCGGCTCGTCGAAGTTGCCGTCGCTGTCGTAGTCGTAGCGGTCCCAGACGTCGAAGGACGCGAGCTGCGCCTTGATGTCGGCAGCCGAGCGGCCGGCGGCGACCTGCGCGGCGTACCACGCATTGCCCGAGTCGGCGATGAACTGCCAGGCACCGCCGTTGTTCTCGACAGTGTTGTCGCCGTAGGTGGAGGCGTTGTTCGCGACCTGTACCCAATTGCTGACGTCGCCGTCGACCGTGTAGTTACCCGAGGACTGAGCCGTGTAGAAGTTCTTGAACGACTCGCCGGAGCCGAACAGCAGGTTGAGGTAGTGCGCGCGGTTGAAGTCGCTCGTCCACGCCGTGCTGTTGTCGAGGTTGCGATCCGGTTGCGCGATCTGGTTGTGCAACGGCCCGGGCGTGGTGCCGAGCTTGCCACTGCCCGCCGTGCCGAACTCGGAGAGGATGGTGAAGACCCGGCCGGTGCCGGATACCGCCGCCTGGTAGTACTTGTCGGCGGCCAGTTGGACGACGCCGTCCTCGTTGGGCGATGCCTTGCCGGACAGGATGAGCTTCTGCGCCGCCTTGCGCCGGGCGTCCTGACGGGCAGTCAGGGGTCCGGGGTGGTTGTCCGAGCGGTTCGCTGCGGCCACGTCGGCCGGAGCCGAAGCCGCGGTCGCGGAAGGTATGACCGCCACGCTGGTGAGCATGGTGGCCACGGCGCCAAGGACGCCGTATGTGAGTCGATGCACGAGGCCTTTCCTCCTGCTATGTGAGGTGGGTGAGAACTAGACAGTAACCGGCGAACCGCCGGAAGTCAGCGGTCCGGCTGGATCCGGCCCCAAGCGGGGAGCGATCCGCCCGGTTAGGGACAAAGGTCCGGGACGCATCGGCCGAGCGGGTTTCCGAACGCGGTGGGACTGCGTCTCGCTCATGCCCGAGCACACGCCACCCGGGCCGCCGCGGGGGCAGACCCTGACCTCGCCACCCACAAGAGCAGGGTTGTCTCAGGGCCGCCCCCGAAGCCCCGATGCCCCTCCTTCGCCCAGGCTTGCTCCATCGAGCCGCGACAGCGGCGCTCAAGCAGCCACTATGCGAAGGAAAGGTCCAGGAGAATGACCGTCCCAACGTCGACCGCGCCAAGGCGAGGTTCCCGTCCATGATCACCATCGACGCCCTCACCAAGAAGTACGGGGCCTACACAGCCGTCGACGACATCAGCTTCACGGCTCGAGCTGGTCGGGTGACCGGGTTCCTCGGGCCGAACGGCGCCGGCAAGTCGACCACCATGCGGATCATCGTCGGCCTCACCCCACCCACGTCGGGAACCGCCACCATCACCGGCCGCCGGTACCGGGACCTGCCCAACCCGGGGCTGGAAGTCGGCGTCCTGCTCGACGCCTCGGCACAGCACGCCGGTCGCACCGGCCGCGAGATCCTCACCATCGCCCAGCAGACCATGGGGCTGCCGGGAGGTCGGGTCCCCGACATGATCGAGCTGGTCAGCCTCACCGGCGCCGAGGCCGACCGCCGGGTCGGCAACTACTCGCTCGGAATGCGCCAGCGGCTCGGCATCGCCACCGCCCTGATCGGCGATCCGGAGGTGCTGATCCTCGACGAGCCCGCCAACGGCCTGGACCCGGCCGGCATCCGCTGGATGCGCGACCTGCTGCGCGAGTACGCCGACCGGGGCGGAACCGTGCTGCTGTCCTCGCACCTGCTGCACGAGATCGAGGTCATCGCCGACGACATCGTGGTGATCGGCAACGGCCGGATCGTCTCGCAGGGCACCAAGGCCGAACCGCTGCAGGCGGCCGGCACCGTCGTCCGGGCCGCGGACCTGAGCGGCCTGGAACGGGCCTTGGGCGCCTGGGGACTCACCACCACCCCGTCCGGCGACGGCGCGCTGCGCACCGACGCCGATCCGACGCTCGTCGGCACGGTGGCGCTGAAGGCAGGAATCGCGCTCACCGAACTGCGGCCCGCCGACGGCGCCGGCCTGGAGGAGATGTTCCTCGAGCTCACCGCCACTACCCAAAGAGAAGGAGCAACGGCATGACCGCCGTCCACGCAGAACCCGTCCTGGAACGGCGCCAGATCATCCGACGGGTGCCGGTGTCCCCGGTGCCGCTGTCCCGGGTCATCAGGGTCGAGCTGCGCAAGATGTTCAACACCCGCTCGGGCTTCTGGCTGATGGCCAGCATCGTTATC
>DASZEI010000035.1:0-1687 GCA_035940975.1 Jatrophihabitans sp.
TCCCGGTGCCCTTGGTGATGACGCGGCCATTCTCACCGGACCGATTCCGGCCAACCCACGGGCGGGAGGTGTCAGTCCCTTGGAGGACGGCCAACACCTGGTCACGCTGGCCGGCATCCTTGGCGACCACCCACCGCTGGACCCGGCCGGGTTCGATGCGTTCGCAGCCAGCATCTGCTTCTCCGACATCGCCGAGGCCCTGGTGGGCGCCACCCCGGTAAACGACCCGGTGCCCTTTCGGTTTCCGGCCAGCGTGCGTCCCCGCTACGAGCGGTTGCGCCGCTTCCCGGCCGGCCTGCTGATGATCGGGGACGCGGTGTGCTCGTTCAATCCCATCTACGGCCAAGGCATGACGGTGGCCGCGATGGAGGCAGCAGCGCTGCGGGACATGCTGCGCAGCGGATCACCGCCGGCGCCTCGGCGGTACTTCCGGCGGATCGCGAAGATGATCGACACGCCGTGGGAGATCGCCGTCGGCGCCGATTTGGCCTTCCCCGGCGTGGCGGGGCGGCGCACCTTCAAGGTGCGGATGGTCAACGCCTACGTGCCCCGGCTGCATGCCGCGGCGCGCACCGACAGTTCACTCGGACGGGCCTTCGTGCGTGTGGTGGGCATGGTTGACCGACCGGAGGGGTTGTTGCGGCCGGACCGGGTACTGCGCGTGCTGTGGGCATATCGGCGGGACACGCCCGACTTCTGGGGACGGCATTCGCGGACCACCGAGCAATCACCGGTCGAGTCAACCGGCTAGTACTGCAACAGGCCGCCGGGGAGGACGACCACGCCGAGCATTCCCGGCCCGGCATGCGCGCCGATCGCCGCCCCGACCTCGGAGATCAGGCATTCGGTCAGCGTCGGAAGCCGCGCACGCAGTTGCTCGACCAGGTCCACCGCGCGGTCGGCGGCGCCGAGGTGATGCACCGCGAGGTCCAACGGCTCCGAACCGGCTGCCTGCACCACCAGCTCGACCAGCCGAGCCCGCGCGCGGGTGGCGGTGCGCACCTTCTCCAGCGGCACAACCCGTCCCGAGTCGACGTGCAGCAGCGGCTTGACCGCCAGCGCGGTGCCCAGCAGTGCGGCCGCCTGGCTGATCCTGCCCCCGCGGCGCAGGTACTCCAGGGTATCCACTGAGAAGAAGGTCCGGGTGCGACCGCTGACCCGCTCAGCAGTGTCGTACACGGTGGCCTGATCGGCGCCGGTCGCGGCGACGGCAGCGGCAGCGAGGGCGGCGAAGCCCAAGCCCATGCCAGCAGAGCGCGAGTCGACCACCCGAACCCGCTTCGCGCCGATCTGCTCGGCGGCCAGTCGGGCAGACTCCCAGGTGCCGGACAGTGCGCGGGACAGGTGCACTGACACGACGGTGTCGGCACCGGCCCGGATAGCCTCCAGGTACACCGCCTCGAACTCCCCCGGTGTCGGGCGAGAGGTGCTCACCGTGGCTCGTCGAGTCAGCGCTTCAACCAGCTCGGCCGGTCCGAGCTGCACGCCGTCCAGCTGATGGCGGCCGTTAACCATGACGTGCAGCGGCACCTGGCGGATACCATGGCGTTCCGCGAGCCCGTTCGGCAGATATGCGGTTGAGTCGGTGACGACGGCAACGGGCACGATCATCAGCGTAAGGTCCGTCAGCGGTCCAGCAGCGGAGCTACCTGCGTGAGCATCTGAAGGTCGCTTAGACCGGCGCGGC
>DASZEI010000036.1:0-6053 GCA_035940975.1 Jatrophihabitans sp.
GCCCGGCTCGGCGAACCGGCCGCCGGCTTCCGGTTCCCGCCCGGCCGGCATGCCCAGCGGCAACTGCTGCGACTCGAACGCCGCCGCCTCGGCGGGACCGGTCCCGGGCCTATCGGACGTCGTCATAGGAAGTGCGCGCTCCTCGCAAGTGCCCCGCTGCGCCGCTGCACAGCTTGCTGACCCGTCCGGAGGTTACCCCACCGCGGGTGCCGGTGAACGGCTGCGACCCGCCCGCTGGGGCAGCAGTACCGGCCGCTTCGGGTCACGGCCGGGCCCGGGCCCGCGGGTGGGCCACGGCATAGACCTCGCGAAGCTGGTCGACGGTCACCAGGGTGTAGATCTGGGTCGTGGTGACCGAGGCGTGGCCCAGCAGTTCCTGCACCACCCGGACGTCGGCGCCGCCTTCCATCAGGTGGGTGGCGAACGAGTGCCGCAGGGTGTGCGGGGAGATGTCGGTGCCCAGCCCGGCCTTGTCGGCGGCGCCGCGCAGCACCGTCCAGGCGCTCTGCCTCGACAGCGGCCCGCCGCGGGAGTTCAGGAACACCTTGGGCGTGCCGCGGCCCTGCCTGGCCAGCTCCGGGCGGACCCGGACCAGGTAGGCCTCCAGCGCCTTGGCCGCGAACGAGCCGAGGGGTACCAGCCGCTGCTTGCCGCCCTTGCCGCGCAGCAGCACGCTGCGGCCGGCCAGGTCCAGGTCGTCCACGTCCAGCCCGACCGCCTCGGAGATCCGCGCGCCGGTCCCGTAGAGCACCTCCAGCAAGGCCCGGTCCCGGACCGACAGCGGCGTCTGGTCGAAGTCGGCGGCCTCCAGCAGCCGCTCGACGTCCTCGACGGTGATCGCCTTGGGTAGCCGGCGGGGTGGTGCCGGCGGCTTGACCTCACGGGCCACGTCGGCGGCCAGCTGCCCGTCGGCGTAGCCGAACTTGTGCAGGCCGCGCACCGCGACGACGGCTCGGGCGGCCGACGCGGCCGACAGCGCCGGGTGGTCCGGATCGCCCTCCCGCAGCGCGGCCAGGAAGCCGCTCACCGTCGAGGCCCGCACCTCGGTGAGCGAGTCGATGCCGCGCTCGGCCAGGTAGTCCAGGTAGCGGCGCAGGTCGCGCCCGTAGGAGCTCAGGGTGTTGGCCGAGCAGCCGCGTTCGACGGCCAGGTGGTCGAGGTAGCCGGTGACCGTGCGGGCCGCGGCGCTGGGCCGGGTCGCGGCTACCGCCGGCCCCGCCGCCGGCTCGGTCTCGATCGTCTCGATCGTTTCGATCGCCATTCAGCCTGCCGCCGGCCCGGCACGGTCGGGCCGGGCCGGCCAGGCGGCGTCAGCCGCGCGCAGCCCGGACCAGCCGTCGGCGCGAGCCGCCCAGGCGGCCAGCACGCCGGCGACCGCGGTGGCGTTGACCAGCTCGCCGGCCAGCGCCATCCGGACCAGCTCGTCCAGGCGGTAGCGCTCAACCGTCATGCTGATCTCTTCGTGCTCCGGCGCGAACGTCTCGTGCTCGGCGACGTCGGTCAGCTCCCGGGCCAGGTACACCCGGATCGCCTCGTCGCTCATGCCCGAGGAGTTGTACATGTCCAGCAGGACGGCCCAGTCGCCGGCTGCCAGCGCCGCCTCTTCGAACAGCTCCCGGCGGGCACCGGTCAGCGCCGGCTCGTCGTCGACGTCGAGCAGCCCGGCCGGCAGCTCCAGCAACTCGTGCCCCACCGCGTGCCGGTACTGGCGGACCATCACCACGTTGTCGGCCTCGTCCAGGGCCAGGATCGCCACCGCCCCGGGGTGGGTGATGACGTCGCGGTCGGCCACCGAGCCGTCCGGCATCCGGACCGCGTCGGTGCGCACGTCGAACACCCTGCCTGCGAAGCGTTGCTGGGAGGACACCACCTCGAAATGGTGCCGATCACCGGTCATCCGCCGACCGGGCCGGAACTGGCCAGCTCGGCCTCGATGTCGGGGATCTCGACCGGCAGCCGTTCCTGGTCGTTGTACTCCATCGCGGCGGCGACGAAGGCGGAGAACAGCGGATGCGGCCTGGTCGGGCGTGACTTCAGCTCCGGGTGGGCCTGGGTGGCGACGAAGAACGGGTGCACCTCGCGGGCCAGTTCCACGTACTCCACCAACCGGCCGTCCGGCGAGGTGCCCGAGATGACCAGCCCGGACGCCGCCAGCACCTCGCGGTAGGCGTTGTTGACCTCGTAGCGGTGCCGGTGCCGCTCGCTCACCCGGGTGCTGCCGTAGGCCGTCGCCACGATCGAGCCGGGGACCAGCTCGGCGGGGTAGCTGCCCAGCCGCATGGTGCCGCCCAGGTCGGCGTTGCCGGCCACCGCCTCCACCTGATCGGCCATCGTGGCGATCACCGGATCCGGGGTCTCGGGCGCGAACTCGGCGGAATTGGCCGCCGGCAGCCCGGCGACGTCGCGAGCCACCTCGATGGTCATGCACTGCAGGCCCAGGCACAGCCCGAGGGTGGGCACCCCCCGCTCGCGGGCGTACCGGATCGCGCCGACCTTGCCTTCGATGCCCCGGATACCGAAGCCGCCGGGGATCACCACCCCGTCCACCCCGGCCAGCTGCGCCGCCGCTCCGGCCGGGGTCTCGCAGAGGTCCGAGGCCACCCACCGCACCGTCACCTTCGCCCGGTGCGCGAAGCCGCCGGCCCGCAGCGCCTCGGTGACCGACAGGTAGGCATCGGGCAGGTCGATGTACTTACCGACCAGCGCGATGCTCACCTCGCTCTTGGGGTGGCGCACCCGTTCCAGCAGCCCGCCCCACAGCGACCAGTCCACGTCGCGGAACGGCAGGCCGAGCCGGCGCACCACGTAGGCATCCAGGCCCTCGGCGTGCAGCACCTTCGGGATCTCGTAGATGCTCGGGGCGTCCACCGCGGCGACCACCGCCTCGGTGTCGACGTCGCACATCAGCGAGATCTTGCGCTTGAGGTTGGCCGGGATCTCGCGGTCGGCGCGGCAGACCACCGCGTCCGGGCTGATGCCGATGCTGCGCAGCGCCGCCACCGAGTGCTGGGTGGGCTTGGTCTTCAGCTCCCCGGACGGGGCCAGGTAGGGAATCAGCGACACGTGCAGGAAGAAGCAGTTGTCCCGGCCGACGTCCTGGCGGACCTGGCGGGCGGCCTCCAGGAACGGCAGCGACTCGATGTCGCCGACGGTGCCGCCGATCTCGGTGATCACCACGTCCGGGATCTCGCCGTCGGGTCCGGGGGCGGCCATCGACCGGATCCGGTCCTTGATCTCGTTGGTGATGTGCGGGATGACCTGCACGGTGTCGCCCAAATACTCCCCGCGCCGTTCCTTGGCGATCACCGCCGAGTACACCTGGCCGGTGGTGACGTTGGCCGAGCCGACCAGGTCGGTGTCCAGGAACCGCTCGTAGTGGCCGATGTCGAGGTCGGTCTCGGCGCCGTCCTCGGTCACGAAGACCTCGCCGTGCTGGAACGGGTTCATGGTGCCCGGGTCGACGTTGAGGTACGGGTCGAGCTTCTGCATGGTGACCCGCAGGCCACGGGCCTTGAGCAGGCTGCCCAGCGAGGAGGCGGTCAACCCCTTTCCGAGCGAGGAGGCGACGCCGCCGGTGACGAACAGGTGCTTAGTGGTCCGGGCTGATTGAGCCAACGAGACTCCCGTGGTCGCATTCGATACGAGGTGCGGACCTGGGATCTCCACCGGAGAATCCCTCATATCCACGGGAGTTCACGGTAACACGTGCCGCGATGGGCAGGGCCAGCGACACTAGCTGCCGGCGCCCGGCAGCAATCCGTCGCTGTCGGCGCCGACGCCGTAATGGCCCTTGCGCCCGGCGATCGCCTCCGCACCGGTGAGCACCACGGTGAGCTGGCCGAGCGGGCTGTTGGCGTCGTCCACGCTGGAGACCGCCTTGTTCGCCGTCTCGTCCTGACGCACCAGCGCGACCAGCCCGCCGGCGGTGTCGGCGGGCGGGTCGCCGACCACCACGGTCGGACCGCCGGTGGCGGCACCGAGTTGGGTGGCGAACGAGAGCAGCATCCTGCCGGCCTCGTCGTCCTTGGGCCGGGCGCCGGGCGCGACCAGCAGCACCAGCTTGCCGGCCGCCAGCGCCGGGCTGTCGACCTTGATCATGTTGAGGGTGCCGAACCCGGCCACCACCTGCGCCAGGTCGGTGCTCTGCCCGTGCCCGAGCAGCACGTAGCCGAGCAGCGCGCCGGCCAGCGAGCCGGCGTCGTCGGTGGTCGGCAGTTGCAGGCCGATCGGGTGCAGGCCCGAGGTCGCCAGCGACCTGATGTCGTTGGCCCGCTTGGGGTCGCTGAAGTCCTTGCTCAGCTGCAGCTGGCCGGCAACGGTGCCACCGGCGGCGCGGACCTGGCCGGCCAACGCGTCCTTGAGGCCCTTCGAGGCGCCCGGCGCGCCGAGCAGCACCACCGGGGTCTTGGCCAGGCTCGCGGCGGTGATTTTGGCGCCGAAGGTCTGGGCCAGCAGGTCGGCGTTGGCCGAGCGGGCCCGCAACACCTGGTTCTGAGCCGCCAGCGCGTTGTCGTTCTTCTTCAGGTCGCTGATCTGATGACGCAGGTCACCGACCACCGCGCCGTTGAGCGCGCTGGTGCCGACCACCACACCGAGCGCGATGCCCAGGAAGACGGCGATGACCGAGACGAGGTGGTAACGGAACGAGATCACGACAACAGGCCCCTCAGCCAGGAAACGAGGTGGTCCCAACCGTCGGCCAGGAGATGGACGTAGCTGTCGCCGGCCAGGCCGGCGACCAGGACGATCGCGATGGCCAGCACCGCGGCGACCGCGAGCAGCACCAGCGACACCGCCGAGACCCGGGTCTGGAACAGCTGGGAGGCGGCCTTGGCGTCCACCAGCCGGCCGCCGATCTTGAGCCGGGTCAGCACCGTGGAGGCGATCCCGCCGCGGCCGGCGTCCAGGAACTCCTCCAGGGTGGCGCGCATGCCGACGGTCACGATCAGCCGCGCCGAGCCGGCATCGGCCAGCAGCATCGCGGCGTCCTCGCTGGTGCCCGAGGACGCGAAGATGACCGGCTCGATGCGCAGGTCCTGGACCCGGGCCAGCCCGTCGACGCGGCCGTGATGGTCGGCGTGCGCGACCACCTCGGCGGCTTCGCGCAGCGCGGCGTCGGAGATCTCGTCCATCTCGCCGATCACCAGGTCGGCCTGGTAACCGGCGTCGCGCAGCACGTCGGCGCCGGCATCGACGCCGACCAGCACCGGCCGGAACTCCCGGATGTAGTGCTTGAGCGAGCGCAGGTCGGCTTTGTAGTCATAGCCCTTGGCGACCAGCAGCACGTGCCGGCCGCGGAATCGGGTGCTCACCTCGGGCAGCCCGATGCCGTCGAGCAGCAGCTCCTTCTCACGTTCCATGTGCTGCTGGGTGCTCGCGGCGAAGGCCTGCAGCTGAGCCGACAGGCCGGCCTTGGCGGCCCGCATCGCGGCCCGGATGCTGTCGACGTCCTGCCGGCTGCCGCGGGCGGCCACCCGGTCGCCGATGTAGAGCACGTCGCCGTCCAGCCGCACCCGGCTACCTTCCTTGACCTCGGCGAAGATCTCGCTGCCGACCGCGTCGAGCAGCGCCACGTCGTGGGCGACGAGCACCTCGGGGCCCAGGTTGGGGTAGCGGCCGGAGATGCTCGGCTGGGCGTTGACCACCACGCTGACCCCGGTGGCCACCAGCGCGTCGGCGGTCGAACGGTCCAGGTCCGCGATGTCGATGACGGCGATGTCGCCCGGGTTCAGCCGGTTCAGCAACCGGCTGACCCGCCGGTCCAGCCGGACCACCCCGCTGATCCCGGGCAAGGCGGCATCCCGGCGCCGGTCGGACTGCCTGAGTGCCATCTTCATGAGTTTCGATGGTGCCATCCGGCCAGAGGATCGGGGCACTTCGCCACGCGGCGTCACCGGCTGGTTCGGCGCCGGCCGGCCGATCGGGACGGCTCGGCGGCACCGGTATCGGCGGTACCGGCCTCAGCGGTACCGGCATCGGCGGTATTGGGAGCGGCGGCCGGCCGATCACCGGGAGTCCGGGCGCGCCGGCCGGCCGGCGGCGCGGTGGCCTTC
>DASZEI010000037.1:0-6417 GCA_035940975.1 Jatrophihabitans sp.
GTCCGCGGCCTGACAAGTCCAGACCGCGAACCTGGCGGGCAGCAGGCGCGGGCGCAGCGCCGCCTCGACCCGTCGGTGGATCTCGCCGCGCTCGAAACGGGTGAGCTGCCCGCGGCTGGCCCACACCGACACGGTCCACACCGACAGCTCTGCCAGGTCCACACCGGCCCTGTGCCCAGCCAGGCCTTCGGCGGTGACCAGCGCCCGTTCGATGCGCCAGACCCCTTCGAGCACGGCCGGCAGGTCGCGCCGGCAACGCACTGGTAGCCGGCCCGCGAGAACCGTGTAGTCGGCGCCCGGCTCCACGGCCCCGGCGGCGGCCCATCGGGTAGTGAGCATCAGCTGACCGTAGGGACGCCGCTGGTGGCTCGGACCGGGAAAACCGCCGGGATGTAGTACCGATCAGCCGAGGTCGAGGCGGACCAGCTCGCCGCGGGAACTGACGCCGGTCTTGGCGAAGACGTTGCGCAGGTGAAAGTCGATCGTGCGGGGGCTGAGGAACAGCTGCGCGGCGACGTCCCGGTTGGACAGCCCGGACGCCACCAGAGCCGCAACCTGGGTTTCCTGGGCGGTGAGGGTGGCTGTGCTGGAGGCGTCTCGCTTGCGAGCGGTCTCACCGGAGGCGCGCAGCTCCTGCCGGGCCCGCTCGGCCCAGCCTTGCGCTCCGAGATCGTCGAACGTGGCCAGCGCGGCCCGCAGATGTTCACGGGCGTCGACGCGACGGCGGGCGCGGCGCAGGAATTCCCCGTAGCCGAGCTGGCCGCGGGCAAGTTCGAAGGGCCGCCCGGACGATGCCTGGTACCGCAGCGCCTGGCGGAAATGCGTCTCCGCGGTATCCGCGTCGGCCAGCAGTGCCCGCCCGAAGCAGACCACGCCGAGCGCGCGCGCCGAGCCGACCGCGTCAGCGAACTGCTCCAGTTCCGCCAACCAGCCGGTGGCCTTGTCCACCTCGCCGGCGCGTACCGCTGCCTCCAGGCGGTCGTAGGCCGCCAGCCGAGCCAGCGGCGGTTGGGTCAGCTGTTCCAGGTGACGTACCGCCGAGGCCGGCTGGCCGGTACGCGCGTCGTGGATGCCTTGCGCCCACCGGGCGATGTCGGCGACCAGGACAGCGAGAATGCCGGCCGGCTGGGCGGCCATGACCGTCTCGAGGTCGGCCAGCCGCGAGTCGTAGGCGTCCTCGGCCCGCAGTGCGGCGAACAGGGTCAGTTCGGCGAGCGGCATGGCGGTCAGTGCGGGCTGGCCGATGCCCCGCGCAAGGTTCAACGCCTCGGCGGCATCGGAGACGGCAGCGTTCCACTGGCTCGCGGACAGGTGCGCCAGTGCCAGCCGGGGCAACGCGAACAGCACCAGGCCGACAGCGCCGCTGTCCCGGGACTGGGCGAGCAGTCGAGCGAAGCTGCGCCGGAACTCCTCGTCCGCGCCCAGGTGGAATGCGGCGATGCCGAGGTTGGACAGCAGGTCTGTCTCGAGGAGGTGTTCGCCGGCCGTGAGCGCATCCCGCAGCACCGGGGCTGCCCGGCTCAGGTCGCCGGCGAGCAGGTGAGAAAAACCGGTCAGCAGGCTGGCGAAGCATCGCTGCCGTGCCGGCGCTGCGTCGTCCAGGTCCTCGAGCACTTCGCTCGGGTCGAGGTCGGTCCGATCTGGCGCGGCCAGAAAGGTAGACCCGGCCGAGGCGATCATCGCCAATTCGCGGGCCCGTTGCCGGTCGGCCGGAGCGACCTCCCTGGTTGCCTGCGTCCAGACCCGGATCGCGGCCGGAACGGATCCGACGTTGAGCTCGATCCGGCCGCGGAGCTTGTCGATGTCGGCACGTACTGTCGGCGCGGCGGTGAGCGGGCGGGCGTTGCCGGCCAGCGTTCTGGCCCGCCCGAACTGCCCTGCCAGCCAGGAGTTGGTGGCCGCGTCGAGCAGCCGCTGGGCACGGCCCTCATCGTCGCGGGTCAGTTCGGCGGCGCGTTCCAGCGCCGCACTCGCTGCCTCGTAACCACCTCGGCGCTGCGCCCGGCCGGCTGCGGAGTCCAGTTCCGCGACGACGGTGTCGTCGGGTTCTTCGGCGGCGGCCGCGAGGTGCCAGGCGCGACGGTCCGCGTCGTCCCCGCCGGTCAGCACGGCCGCGAGGGCGCGGTGTGCCTGCCGGCGGGACAGGCTCGTGCTGCCCTGGTAGATCGCCGAGCGCACCAGCGGATGGCGCAGGTGCAGGACCGTGCCCGCAACCTTGAGCAGCTGTGACCGTTCGACCTCGTTCAGCGCCGCCGTGCCGATCCCGAGCAGCTCGGCAGCCCGGGCGACGACGGCAAGCCGCGCCGAATCGTCGGCGGCGGCGACCAGCAGCAGCGTTTGGGCGTCAGCGGACAGGCGGCGGCTGCGGTCGAGGAAGATCCGCTGGACACCTTCGGTCAACGGCAGGTCCGGCGGCAGCTGGTGTTCGCCACCCAGCTGCGCCGCCGACAGCACGCCCGGGAGCTCGACCAGGCCGAGCGGGTTGCCGCCGGTCTGAGCCATCAGCCGGTCCAGCACCTCAACGGCAACCGTGACGCCGGCCCGTTCGCTCAACAGGTCCGCAGCCGCAGCCGGGTCCAGCCCGCCGACCTCCCACTCCGGCAGGCCGGCGCTGTCGAAACTACGCAGGTCGCCCTCCCGCGCACCGAACAGCATCGCGACCCGTTCGGGTCCCAGCCGCCGCGCGACGAAGGTGAGCGCCGCCGCGGAGGCGTCATCGAGCCAGTGCGCGTCGTCGATGACACAGAGCACCGGCGCGAGCTCGGCCGCCTCGGCCAGCAAGCTCAGGGCGGCCAGGAACACCAGGAACCGGTCCGGGGCCTGTTCAGTGTCCTCCCCGAACGCGGCCCGCAGCGCCTTGGCCTGCGGTGCCGGTAGTTGCCCGGCATGCCGCATCGCCGGACGCAGCAGGCGCTGCAGCGCGGCGAAGGCCAGCGGTGCTTCGGACTCGATGCCCTCGGTCTTGAGTACCTGCATCCCTTCGGCGCCTTCGATGGCGTCTCGCAGCAGCGCCGACTTGCCGACTCCGGGCTGGCCGCGCAGCACCAGCGCACCGCCGCGGCCGGCCCAGGCCTCATCGCGCAGCAGTGCGATGCGTTCCCGTTCCCGACTTCGACCGTGCAGCACCCGGGCAGCGTATGGCCATACCAGCCGAACGGGCAGACCCGGTCGCGCAGCACGCCGGGCGGACCCGGTTGCCCAGCACGCCGGGGCGAACCTGGTTGCCCAGCACGCCGAGGCGGACCCGGTTGCCCAGCACGCCGAGGCGGACCCGGCGATTACACCGGCGCGAGCAGGCACCCGGTCAGAACACGCTTTGGCCGTAGCAGAGCACCCCGCCCACCAGAGCTGGAGCCCACGATGACGATCACCGTCCCGCGACGCATCCGATCCGCCGCACCACCACCCACCTCCGACGACGGCGCCGCCGCGCGCAAGGGCCGGATCGGCCTGGTCGTCGCCGCCTCGCTGCTCAGCGGGCCGGTCGGCGCCCTGATCCTCACCCTCGGCGTGTTCGCCGGCGCGTCGGAACACGTCATCACCGGCTCGGCCCTGCTCGCCTTCGCTGCCAGCTGGGCGATGCTGGCCGGCCTGTCGACGCGGTGGACCAGCCAACCGCAACGCTGGGCTCTGCTACCCGCCGGCTACCTGGCCGCGGTCGGTACCGGCCTGCTGGTCCTGGCGCCGAGCAGCGCCACCCTGACCGCGGCCGGCTGGCTATGGCCGGTCGGGCTTGTCGCCCTGACCGCCTGGATCGTCATCCGGTCCCGCCGCTCGCTGCGCAGCCGGTCACGCCGGTGGCTGCTGTACCCGGTCTGCGCCCTGATGGCGTTGGCCGCGGTCGGCGGCAGCGTCGAGACGGTTCTGGAGTCCGTCAGCCGGCCCACGCCGTCGGCGGGACGTACCTACGACGTCGCCGGCCACCGGATGTACCTGCGCTGCGAAGGCACCGGCAGCCCCACGGTGCTGCTGTCCAACGGCGCCGGCGAGCGCAGCTCGAGCTGGGCCTGGATCACACCGGCCGTCGCCAGGGACACCCGGGTCTGCAGCTATGACCGTGCCGGGCAGGGCTGGAGCGACTCGGCCGGCCCGCAGGACGGGGTAGCGCTGGCCACCGACCTGCACACCCTGCTCCGGGTTGCGCAGGTTCCCGGCCCCTACCTGCTGGCCGGTCACTCCGTCGGCGGCGTCTACAACATGACCTTCGCCGCCCGCTACCCGGACGAGACCGCCGGCATGGTGCTGTTGGACTCGGCCACCCCCGACCAGTTCGCGCTGCCGAGCTACCCCGGCGTCTACTACCTGTGGCGGCGGGCCTCCAGCATCCTGCCGTCGCTGGCCCGGCTCGGCGCGGTCCGGGTCAGCTCCGGCACCGCCTTCGGCGGCCTGCCTGCCCGGCCCCGCAGCGACGAGCGCGCCTTCGCCTCCGACCCGGGCACCCTGCGCGGCCAGGACGAGGAGTGGGCGCAACTGCCCACCGCTTTCACCCAGGCCAGGGCGCTGCACGACTTCGGAGCCAAGCCGCTGATCGTGCTCACCGCGGGCCGGGGCGCGCAGACCGGCTGGTTCGCCGCGCAGGACAAGCTCGCCGCCCTGTCGACCAACGCCGCGCACCGCACGCTGATGGCCGCCAGCCACAGCGCCCTCCTGGAGGAGGAGCAGTTCGCGGCCTACTCCAGCCAGGCGATCCGCGATGTCGTGACCGCCATCCGCACCGGCACCCACGTCATCGCCTGAGCCGTGCCCGGCAGTTCCGCTCGCCTCGACGACCCGGTCCAGGTCGCGGCCGCCGCACCGTTGCCATCCACCCACCACAGCACTGAGGAGCCCGTCATGGATACGACCGCACCGCCGTCCACCACCACAGCCAGCACAGCCAGCACAGCCGCACCCGCCCACCGCGTCGCAGCAGGGCACCACGTCGCAGCAGGACACCACGTCGCAGCAGGTATGCCTCACCCCGACACGGACGACGGCAGTCGCCGGCCGTGGACGGTGCTCGCGGTCGCCCTGGCCGCACAGATCCTCGTCGTGCTGGACATCTCCGTCGTCAACACGGCCCTGCCGTCGATCGCGCACTCGCTGAGCCTGGGCAGCGGTGACCTCCAGTGGCTGGTGACCGCGTACCTGATGATGTCCGGCGGCGGCCTGCTGCTCGGCGGCCGGATCGCTGACCTGCTGCCCCGGCGCAACGTCTTCCTGACCGGCCTCAGCGTGTTCACGCTCGCCTCGCTGTTCAGCGGTTTCGCCACCAATGCCGCCCAGCTCGTCGCCGCCCGGGCGACCCAGGGCTTGGCCGCCGCGTTGATGACGCCGGCCGCACTGTCGCTCGTGATGACGACCTACTCCGGTGCCCAGCGCAAGAAGGGCCTCGCCCTGTGGGGTGCGGTCGGCAGCCTCAGCGTCGCCCTCGGCGTGCTCGTCGGCGGTGCCCTCACCACCTGGGGTAGCTGGCATCTCATCTTCTGGATCAACGGTCCCATCGGTGCCCTCACCTACCTGGTGGCACGCAAGTCCCTGCCGAAGGGCGCAGCCACCCACCCGGAACTGTCCCAGTTCGACCTGCCTGGAGCTGTCACCGTCATCGGTGGGCTCGGCGCCCTCATGTTCGGGCTGGGCGGCACCGCGACCGACGGCTGGGTGTCCGCACGCACCGTGATCTCGTTCACCGTCGCGGCCCTGCTGCTGTCGGGGTTCGTGCTGATCGAGCGGCGGGCGGCCAGGCCGCTCGTTCCGCAGCACACCTGGAAGGTCACCTCGCTCGTGTCGGGTACGGCCGTGATGGCCGGCGTCACCGGCCTCCTGGTCGGCACCGTCTTCCTGACCTCGCTGTTCTTCCAGGCAGTTCTCGGCTTCTCCGCCCTCCGCGCCGGCGTGGCGTTCCTGCCGCTCGCGTTCGCCATCACGGTAGGCACCCGGCTGGCACCCGCCCTGCTGGCACACACCGCACCGCGCATCGCCGCGGCGCTCGGCCTGGCGGTCACCGCCGCGGGCGCGGGGTGGCTGTCGATGGCCCCGGAATCCGCGCACTACGCTGCCGACCTGCTGCCCGGCCTGGTCGTCCTCGGCGTGGGTGTGGGCCTGACGTTCGTGGCGGTGTCGGTGTCGGCAACGGCGGGCATCCCGGCGCAGCACGCCGGTTTGGCGTCGGGATTCCTGATGACCGGCCACGAGGTCGGGGCCGCGCTCGGAGTCGCCGTGCTGTCCGCGGTGGCGACCGGGGCAGGCAGCCTGACCAGCCGCGACGGGGTCGCTGCCGGGTTCGCCAGCGGCTTCCTGGCGGCCGCCGTCCTCGCCGCGCTCGTTGCCGTCATCGCCTATCTGCGGATGCCGTCCACCCGGAGTTCGCTCGGCGGCGGGGGTATGCACCTGCACTGAGGCCCGGCGCGCACCAGCCGCGACCCGACACTCGTCGGG
>DASZEI010000038.1:0-9876 GCA_035940975.1 Jatrophihabitans sp.
CACCGCCACCATCGCGGGCACTCCGTCCGCGGCGGGTTCGTTCCCGATCACCATCACGGCCAGCAACGGGGTGGCCCCGGATGCGACCCAGGCGTTCACGCTGACGGTCAACCAGGCGCCGGACATCACCAGCGCCGACCACACCACCTTCACGGTCGGCACGGCGGGCAGCTTCACGGTGACCACCAGCCCGGCCGCGGACACGGTGGCCGAGACCGGCACCCTGCCCTCAGGTGTGACGTTCACCGACAACGGGAACGGCACCGCCACCCTGGCCGGCACGCCGGCGGCTGGTACCGGCGGGGTATACGCCCTGTCGTTGAAGGCCACCAACGCCACCGGGTTCACCACCCAGAACTTCACCCTGATGGTGTACGAGCTGGCCAGCTTCACCAGCGCCGACCACACCACCTTCGTGGTGGGCACGGCGGGCAGCTTCACGGTGACCACCACGGCCGGCTACCCGGTCGCGACCACGATCACCAAGACCGGCACCCTGCCGTCCGGGGTGAGCTTCACCGACAACGGTGACGGCACCGCCACCCTGGCCGGCACGCCGGCCGCGGGCACCGACGGCAGCTACCCGCTGACCATCAGCGCCACCAACGCGGCCGGTAACCGGCAGCAGTCCTTCACCCTGACGGTGGTGCCGGCCAACGCCTCGCCGGTGATCACCAGCGCCGACCACGCGACGTTCGCGTTCGGCACGGCGGGCAGCTTCACGGTGACCACCACGGCCGGTTACCCGGTCGCGACCACGATCACCAAGACCGGCAGCCTGCCGGGCGGGGTGAGCTTCACCGACAACGGGGACGGGACGGCCACCATCGCGGGCACCCCGACCGCCGCCGGTGCGTTCCCGATCACGATCACGGCCAGCAACGGGGCGAGCACCGACGCGACCCAGAGCTTCATGCTGACGGTGACCAAGAAGCCGGCGATCACCAGCGGCAACTCGGCGACGTTCGTGATCGGCACCGCGGGCAGCTTCACCGTGACCACCACGGCCGGCTACCCGGTCGCGACCACGATCACCGAGACCGGCACCCTGCCGTCCGGGGTGAGCTTCACCGACAACGGTGACGGCACCGCCACCCTGGCCGGCACGCCGGCGGCCGGCACGGACGGCAGCTACCCGCTGACGATCACGGCGAGCAACTCGGCGGGCTCCACCCTGCAGTCCTTCACCCTGACGGTGGTGCCGGCGAACTCCTCCCCGGTAATCACCAGCGCCGACCACGCCACCTTCACCAAGGGCAGCGCGGGCAGCTTCACGGTGACCACCACGGCCGGTTACCCGACCGCGACCACCATCACCAAGACCGGCACCCTGCCGGCCGGGGTGACCTTCACCGACAACCACAACGGGACCGCCACCATCGCCGGCACCCCGACAGTGGCCGGTGCCTTCACCATCACCATCACGGCCAGCAACGGGGCCAGCACCAACGCGACCCAGACGTTCACGCTGACGGTCAACGCACCGCCGACCATCACCAGCGCCAACACGGTCACGTTCATCTCCGATGTCGCCGGGCAGACCTTCACGGTCACCACGACCGCCGGGTACCCGACCGCGACCACGCTGACCGAGACCGGTGCGCTGCCGGCCGGGGTGACCTTCACCGACAACCACAACGGCACCGCCACCATCGCCGGCACCCCGTCGGTGACCGCCAGCACCAACTACTCGATCGTGATCACGGCCAGCAACGGCATCGCACCCAACGCCACCCAGAACTTCACGCTCAAGGTGACCAAGGTGGCCGCGGTGGCACTGCCGGCCAAGGCACCCAAGCCGGCCGGCAAGCTGGGCGGCGTGCCGCCGAAGATCTACGTCAACCAGGTGATCACGGTCACCGGTACCGGCTACAAGCCGGGGGCGCCGATCGAGATCGGGTGGTACTACAGCAGCAGCGGCAAGGTAATGAAGCTGACAGTGCTCGCCCACGGCTTCGCCAACGCCGCCGGCAACTTCAGTATCCCGCTCACGGTGGCCAACAACACCGGCTCCAAGACGGTGATGTCGGCCGGCCTCGGTTCCGATGGCAAGGCGCGCTACCTGGGCGCCGAGACAGTGGTCAACCCGCCGCTGGGCACCAGCACGGGCACGACTGCTCCGATCGTGGGTACCAGCACTGGTGGCGGCGGGCTAGCTGACACCGGCCTGCGCAGCGACCAGCGTGCCTCGGCTGCCTCAGCGGGGGCGCTGGCCCTGACCGGGTTCGCGCTGATGCTGTTCGGCCGTCGCCGTCGCCGCGACGACAAGTAGCAGGGGTCGGGGGGTCAGGCTGACACCAGCCTGAGCCCGCCCGGCTGAACGGTGATCGACCCCGGCCCGCATCCGCGGGTCGGGGTCGATTCCGTTGGTCAGCTGCTGGGTCCGTGCGTTTCGGGTTGTGGCCGGCCAGCGACGTCCTGACCGTGCTGCGATAAATCGGTTGCCGACCAGGTCTAGCGTTGACCAATCGTGAGTGACGATCCGCTGCTGCTTGCCGAACGACGGCACCTGGAAGAGTCGCTGGCCTGCCTGGAGCAGATGCGCGAGGCGGCCGATCGGATCGCCGACTACGGCGTGGACGCGCTGGCCAGCGAGGGCCTGGGCCGGCTGCGGGCCGACCGGCTCAAGCAACTGGCCGACAGTTCCGCGCCACCGTTCTTCGGCCGCACCGACCGCGACCCCGACGGCTCGCACCCGGCCGGCGAGGTGTTCCACATCGGCCGGCGGCACATCCGCGACAGCTCCGGCGATCCGATGGTGATCGACTGGCGCGCCCCCATTGCCCGGCCGTTCTACCGGGCCAGCAGCGCCGACCGGCAGGGCGTCCGGCTGCGGCGCCGGTTCGGCTTCGCCGACGGGCAGCTGACCTCGTTCGAGGACGAGCACCTCGACGCCGGCGAGGAACTGGGGCTGGCCTCGCACCTGCTGCGCGATGAGATCGAACGGCCACGGGTCGGGCCGATGCGCGACATCGTGGCCACCATCCAGCCCGACCAGGACGAGCTGGTGCGGGCCGACCTGGACACCTCGCTGTGCATCCAGGGCGCACCCGGCACCGGCAAGACCGCGGTCGGACTGCACCGCGCGGCCTACCTGCTCTACAGCTATCCCGAGCGGCTGCGCCGGTCCGGGGTGCTGGTGGTGGGGCCCAACTCGGCGTTCCTGCGCTACATCGCCCAGGTGCTGCCGGCGCTGGGCGAGAGCGGCATCCAGCAGAGCACCGTCGACCAGCTGGTGTCGGACCTCGAGCCGCGCCGCGCCGACCCGGTGCCGGTCGCGATCCTCAAGGGCGACGCCCGGATGGCCGAGCTGCTGCGGCGGGCGGTGTTGAGCTACATCGCCAAGCCGGCCGAGGACGTGGTGCCGATCGTGGGCAACCGCCGGTACCGGATCCCGGTGGAGCGGGTACGCCGCTACGTCGACGACGCCCGCCGCAGCATGGCGGCCGGTGAGCTGCGCTGGGACAGCGCCCGCGAGCGGCTGCGGCAGCTGCTGGCCCAGGACGTCCGGTGGCAGCGCGAGGATGCCGGCGGCGCGCCGTCGGACGCCGAGACCGCCAAGGTGGCGCGGTCGGTGCAGGTGCGCGAATTCCTCGACTCGGTGTGGCCGGCGCTCGATCCGCGGGTGGTGCTGATCAGGCTCTACACCGACGTGGACTTCGCCGGCCGCTGCGCGGGTGACCGGCTGAGCGAGGAAGAGCTCGGGTTGCTCCGCCGAACGGCGCCGTTTCGCCCGGTACCGGCCAAGCAGGAGGCATTCTCGGCGGCCGATCTGGTGCTGCTCGACGAGCTGGCCGGCCTGATCAGCGGCGTGCGGAGCTTCGTGCACGTGGTGGTCGACGAGGCCCAGGACCTGTCGCCGATGCAGTGCCGAGCGGTGGCGCGGCGCTGCCCGCTCGGGTCGCTGACCGTGCTGGGCGACCAGGCCCAGGCCACCGCACCGTGGGCCGCCGGCTCCTGGCCGCTGGCGCTGACCCACCTCGGCCACCCGGCGGCCCAGATCCGGCCGCTGACCATCGGCTACCGGGTGCCCGGCGAGGTGCTCCAGGTCGCCAACCGGTTGCTGCCGCACATCGCGGCCGGCGTCCCGCCGGCATCCTCGGTCCGGGCCGGTGACCAGGCGTTGTGGTTCGGCACCGACCTGGAGGAGGCGGTCCGGCGCTGCCTGGCCGCCGAGGGATCGGTCGGGGTGATCGTGCCCGATGCCCGGGCGGCCGGTGTGCTGGACGGGCTGGTCGCGGCCGGGGTGGCAGCCGCGTCGCTGGCCGACGAGGTGGCCCAGGACCGGGACTACCGGGTGACGGTGGTGCCGGCGACGGCGGCCAAGGGCCTGGAGTTCGACTCGGTGGTGCTGCTCGAGCCGGCCGAGATCGTGGAGGCCGAGCAGGACCGGCTGGTCGGGCTGCGCCGGCTCTACGTCTGCTGGACCAGGGCGGTGTCCCGGCTGGCCGTCGTGCACACCCAGCCGTTGCCGGCCGAGCTGGCCGGCTGAGCTGGCCGGCTGGACTGGCCGGCTGAGCTGGCTGGCTTGACCTGGCCGCTCAGCCCTGGGTGATGTAGCTCTCGAGCTGGCCGCGGGTCTGTTCGAGGTCGGCGATCCGGGCCGCGACCACGTCGCCGATGGTGACGATGCCGGCCAGTTCGCCCTTGGCCAGCACCGGCATGTGCCGGATCCGCCGCTCGGTCATCGCGGCGCCGATCTGGTCCACGCTGTCGGTGGGTTCGCAGCTGATCACGTCGGTGGTCATCAGCTCCGAGACCGGCAGCTCCAGCACCTGCGCGCCGACCCGGTGCAGCCGTCTCACCACGTCCCGCTCGGAGACGATGCCGACCGTCCGGTCACCCTCCACCACGACCAGCGCACCGATCTTGTGCTCGGCCAGGCTTGCCACCATCTGCGACACAGGCGCCTCGGACGTGATGGTGACGACGTCCGAGCCCTTGCGCCGCAAGATATCCGCGATGAGCATCTGGCCTCCTGGTTGCTTGAAGCTGGTTGGCCCCTGCTGGAGACGCTAGTGGAGTACCGGCAGCCTCGAAAGGGTTCTGAGAGCCCTGTTGCAGCCAGCCGGAAGATCCACAGCCGGGTGTACATGGCCGTCCGATCGAGGTGGTTACCGCTGAGTACCCTCAGCTGCCAACGGGCATCGGGCAGTTCATGCGACTATGAGATACGCAATCGCCGCGGATGCTCGCCACCCCTGAGCCCGTCCGCGGCCAGACTTGCCGGAGAAGTTCACATCGTTGTCCTGGCGGAGCTCAGCGAGGACAAGCAAGCCTGACGGCACCTCGCGGTGACCCCGCAGCCGGTGCTCGAGACGCGAGGAGACCTGATGTCGCTGCACGGACATGTCCCCCCGGAGCCGGATCTGATCCAGCTCCTGACTCCCGAAGGCGTCCGGGTATCGCATCCGGACTTCCCGCTCTCGATCACCGACGACGAGATCACCTCGCTGTACCGCGACCTGGTGCTGGTCCGCCGCTTCGACGCCGAGGCCACCGCCCTGCAGCGGCAGGGCGAGCTCGGACTGTGGGCGTCCTGCCTGGGCCAGGAAGCCGCCCAGGTCGGTGCCGCCCGCGCGCTGCGCCCCCAGGACATGGCGTTTCCGACCTACCGGGAGCACGGAGTGGCCTGGTGCCGCGATGTCGACCCGGTGACCCTGCTCGGGATGTTCCGCGGCGTCAGCCTCGGCGGCTGGAACCCGAACGAGAACAACTTCAGCCTGTACACGATCGTGCTCGGCGCCCAGACCCTGCACGCCGTCGGCTACGCGATGGGGGTGGTCCGCGACGGCGCGGTGGGCTCGGGCGAGTACGACCGCGACACCGCCGTGCTGGCCTTCTTCGGCGACGGCGCCTCCAGCCAGGGCGACGTGAACGAGGCCTTCATCTGGGCAGCCGCAGCGAACCTGCCGGTGGTGTTCTACTGCCAGAACAACCAGTGGGCGATCTCGGAGGCGGTCGAGCGCCAGAGCCGGGTGCCGCTGTTCCAGCGCGCGTCCGGTTTCGGGTTTCCGGGCATCCGGATCGACGGCAACGACGTGCTGGCATGCCTCGCCGTCAGCCGGCTGGCCCTGGACGAGGCCCGCTCCGGGCAGGGCCCGACGCTGATCGAGGCCTACACCTACCGGATGGGTGCGCACACCACCTCCGACGACCCGACCCGCTACCGGCTCTCTGACGAGCTGGAGACCTGGCGGCTGCGCGACCCGATCGAGCGGGTGCGCGCCTACCTGGTGCGCGAGGCCGGCGTCGAGCAGGACTTCTTCGATTCGCTGGACGCCGAGTCCGACGCGCTGGCCGTGCGCATCCGGGAGGCCTGCCGCACCCTGGAAGATCCCGGTCCGCTGTCCCCGTTCGACCATGTCTATGCCGAGCCGACCGAGGAGCTGGCCGAGCAGCGGGCCGGCTACGCCGACTACCTGAACTCCTTCGAGGAGGCGCACCGATGAGCGCTCGCGCGAAGAGCGGGGAGACCGTATGAGCACCATGAGCATGGCCGCGGCGCTGAACGCGGCGCTGCGCAACCGGATGGAAGCCGATCCCAAGGTGCTGGTGATGGGGCTGGACGTCGGCAAGCTGGGCGGCGTCTTCCGGATCACCGACGGCCTGCAGAAGGACTTCGGCGAGGACCGGGTGATCGACGCGCCGCTGGGCGAGTCCGGCATTCTCGGCTCGGCGGTCGGGTTGGCGATCCGGGGCTACCGGCCGGTTTGCGAGATCCAGTTCGACGGCTTCGTCTACCCGGCCTTCGACCAGATCGTCTGCCAGCTGGCCAAGTTCCACAACCGGTCCCTCGGCCAGGTCAAGATGCCGATCACCGTCCGGATCCCGTACGGCGGGGGCATCGGCGCGGTGGAGCACCACTCGGAATCGCCCGAGGCCTACTTCGCGCACACCGCCGGCCTGAAGGTGGTGACCTGCTCCAACCCCTCCGACGCCTACTGGATGCTGCGGCAGTCCATCGAGTCCGACGACCCGGTGATCTTCTTCGAGCCCAAGCGCCGGTACTGGGCCAAGGGCGACGTCGATCTGGAGGCCAAGCCCGCTGCCCTGCACAAGGCGCACGTGATCCGGCCGGGCCGCGACGCCACCCTGGTCGCCTACGGCCCGATGGTCGCCACCGCGCTGGACGCCGCCCGCGCCGCCGCCGAGGACGGCTCGGAACTGGAGGTGATCGACCTGCGATCGCTGTCGCCGATCGACACCGACACGGTGGTCGAGTCGGTGACCAAGACCGGCCGGCTGGTCGTCGTGCACGAGGCCTCGGTGACGCTGGGGATGGGTGCCGAGATCGCGGCCCGGGTGCAGGAGCGGGCGTTCTTCTCGCTGGAGGCCCCGATCCTGCGGGTCGGCGGGTTCGACACCCCGTATCCGGCCAGCCGGATCGAGGAGGAGTGGCTGCCCGACGTCGATCGGATCCTCGACGCCGTTGACCGCGCCCTCGCCTACTGACCGGCCCTCGTCGCCGCACCGACCGCCCGAGCCGATTTCCGCGCCCACCGAGCCGATTCCAGGAGAACAGCAACCGTGGCTGAGCTGAAGCAATTCAAACTTCCCGATGTCGGGGAGGGCCTGACCGAGGCCGACATCCTGCGCTGGGACGTCAAGGTCGGCGACCCGGTGGTCGTCAACCAGGTGCTGGTCGAGGTCGAGACTGCCAAGGCCGCCGTGGAGCTGCCCTCGCCCTATGCCGGCGTGGTGCACGAGATCCATTACGACGAGGGCGCCACCGTCGACGTCGGGCAGCCGATCATCACCCTCAGGGTGGGCAGCGGCGAGCTGACCGGCGCCGCGGGTAGCGGCAACCAGCCGCCCCCGGCCGCCGGCGCGGTCCCGGACATCACCGAGACCCCAGCCGGGGCGGCCGAGGATCTGATCCCGAGCCCGCCACCGGACGGCGGCGCCGCGGCGGGCAGCGGCTCGAGCGGTGCGAACCCGGCAGGCGGCGGTCGGGAGGCCGTCCTGGTCGGCTACGGGGTCTCCGGTGAGCGCGGCCGCCGGCGCAAGCGGGCCCAACCGTCGGCCGGAGTGCCGGCGCCCACCGCCAACGCGGCGTACGACGTCACTGCCGGCACCGGCCCGGCGACCGCCGTCCTCGCCCCGCATCGCGCGGTGCTGGCCAAGCCACCGGTCCGCAAGCTGGCCAAGACCCTGGGCGTCGACCTCGGCGCGGTGGTGGCGACCGGACCGAACGGCACCATCTCGCGCGAGGACGTCCAGCAGGCCGTCAACGCCCCGGTAGCCGCCACCACGGTGCCGGCCCGGGATGCCGAGACCCGGATCGCGATCAAGGGGGTGCGCAAGCACACCGCCGCCGCGATGGTGGCCTCGGCGTTCACCGCGCCGCACGTCACCGAGTTCATCACCGTCGACGTCAGCGAGATGATGGAGCTGCGCAAGCGGATCGGAGCCCGGCCCGAGTTCGCCGGCGTCAAGGTCTCGCCGCTGCTGTTCGTCGCCCGCGCGGTGCTGTGGGCGGCCAGGCGCACCCCGATCATCAACTCCACCTGGGACGAGGCGGCCGGCGAGATCGTGGTCAAGCACTACGTCAACCTGGGGATCGCGGCGGCCACCGAGCGGGGCCTGATCGTGCCCAACATCAAGGGCGCGCAGTTGATGTCACTGCTGGAGCTGGCCCAGGCCATCGGCACCCTCACCGACACCGCCCGGGCCGGCAGGACGGCACCGGCTGACATGAGCGGCGGCACCTTCACCATCACCAACGTCGGGGTGTTCGGCGTCGACACCGGCACGCCGATCCTCAACCCCGGCGAGGCCGCGATCCTGGCCTTCGGCGCGATCCGGCGGCAGCCGTGGGTGGTGGGCACCGGCGACGACGAGCGCATCGAGCCGCGCTGGGTGACCCAGCTGGCGGTGTCCTTCGACCACCGCTCGGTGGACGGCCAGCAGGGCTCGCAGTTCCTCGCCGACGTCGCCGCGGTGCTGCGCGATCCGGGACTGGCGCTGCTCTAGGGCTGGCCCTGCTTTGCGAAGCGGCCGGCTCAGCTCGGCAGCGCCGCCTCGATCGCCGAGACCACCTCGCCGGACTCCGGCTCCGTTTTCGGGGCGAACCTGGCCACCACCTGCCCGGCCGGGTCGATCAGGAACTTCTCGAAGTTCCATCGGATGTCGCCGGTGTAACCCTGGGCGTCCGGCACGTCGACCAGTTCGGCATACAGCGGGTGCCGGCCGGCGCCGTTGACCTCGACCTTCTCGGTCAGCGGGAAACTGACCCCGTAGGTGGTCGAGCAGAACTCGGCGATCTGCTCGCTGCTGCCCGGCTCCTGTCCGGCGAACTGGTTGCACGGCACGCCCAGCACGGTGAAGCCGCGGTCGGCGAAGCGTTTCTGCAACCGCTCCAAGCCCTCGTACTGCGGGGTCAGGCCGCATCGGGAGGCGACGTTGACCACCAGCGTGGCCATGCCCGGCCGCGGCGCGAGGCTGGCGTCGCCGGTCCCGTCGGCGGAGGTGGTCAGCGGGGCTATCTGCACATCGGAGATCGGCATGCCGGCCAGCCTAACCAGGCGCCGGCGTGGGACGGCTCGGCGACTGCTGCCCGCTGGCTGCCAGGAATACTTCCAGCACAGTCGTCGTTAGGCATAACGTGGTCATCAAATTGGATTTGTTCGGGAGATTTGATATGATGACTAACAGATCGAGGCAGCAAGACCCAGCTGGACGAACGAAGCTTGACGTACGATTCGCCCGACCAGCCCGCCCCGATGAACCGACAGCGACGTCAACTCATCAGGCCGCAAGGCAGTAGGGAGCTCGACATGGACATCAAGCGGAAGTTGCGTGCACGGCGGGCGTACCGGCAGTACGAGCGCGCGCTGCTGAGCGCATCACCGGCAATGCGCAGTGAGTTGCTGG
>DASZEI010000039.1:0-7503 GCA_035940975.1 Jatrophihabitans sp.
TACCTGCCCGGCTGCCCGCCGCGGCCGGAGATGCTGATCGACTCCATCCTCAAGCTGCACCACAAGATCCAGAATGAGCCGCTCGGTCCCAAGCGGGCCCAGAAGCTGGCCGGCCAGAAGGTCGAGCTCATCCCGTCCAGCCAGCGGTTCGCCAAATGACCACCGGCCCGAACTTCGATCCCGAGGTCCCACTGGCACAGGCCTCGGGAAGCCTGCCGGACGGCCAGCACCGGCCCGGCATGTTCGGCGTCACCGGCTCCGGCGACACCTCCGGCTTCTCCGGCCTGCAACGCGAAGCGTGGACTGAGAAGGTCGTCGAGCCCCCCTACGAGGGCTATTACGACGAGGTGATGGACGCCTTCGCAGCGGCCTACTCCGAGCACGAGGATGCCGTCGAGAAGGTGACGATGCACCGTGGCGAGCTGACCGTGCACCTGCACCGCGAGCACATCGCCCGGGTCTGCCAGGTCTTCCGCGACGACCCCGCGCTGCGCTTCGAGCTGCTGTCCAGCGTCTCCGGGGTGGACTACCTGGCACGCGAAGGTGCCGACGGCCCCCGGCTGCACGCGGTCTACCACCTGACCTCGATGACCTTCCGGCGCCGGATCCGGCTGGAGGTGGCGGTGACCACCGCTGACCCGCACATCCCGTCGGTCACCGGCGTCTACCCGACCGCGGACTGGCAGGAGCGCGAGACCTGGGACCTGTTCGGGATCATCTTCGACGGGCACCCGGCGCTGACCCGGATCATGATGCCCGACGACTGGGACGGCCACCCCCAGCGCAAGGACTACCCGCTGGGCGGCGTGGTGGTCGAGTACAAGGGCGCCAGCATCCCGCCGCCGGACGAGCGGCGGGCCTACCGATGAGCAGCGCTCGCACTGATGGCGCGATGAGCGCTCCGGCACGGAGTGGAGGGCACAGCCGGTGACGACGTCCGATTTCTACAGCCCGTCCCGCGAGACCACCGAGGGCCGGATCTACAACGTCTCCGGTGGCGACTGGGATTCGGTGCTGGGCAACGAGCCGCTGCGCGAGGAGCGGCTGATCGTCAACATGGGCCCGCAGCACCCGTCCACCCACGGCGTGCTCCGGCTGGTGCTCGAGCTCGAAGGCGAGACGGTCACCGACGCCCGGCTGGTGGTCGGCTACCTGCACACCGGCATCGAGAAGAACGCCGAGTTCCGCAACTGGACCCAGGGCAGCACCTTCGTGACCCGCTGCGACTACCTGGCGCCGCTGTTCAACGAGGCCGTCTACTCGATGGCGGTCGAGAAGCTGCTCGACACCGTGGTCCCCGAACGGGCCAACCTGATCCGGGTGATGATGATGGAGATCAACCGGATCTCCTCGCACTGGGTGTGGCTGGCCACCGGCGGCATGGAGCTGGGCGCGCTGACCGCGATGACCAACGGATTCCGGGCCCGCGAGCGCTGCCTGGACATCCTGGAGCTGATCACGGGCCTGCGGATGAACCACGCCTACATCCGGCCCGGCGGGGTCGCGCAGGACCTTCCCGAGGACACCCTGCCCAAGGTCCGGAGCTGGATCAAGGAGATGGACGCCGAGATCGCCGGCGTCGACCGGCTGCTGCGCGGCCAGCCGATCTGGATCAACCGGCTCAAGGGCGTCGGCTGGATCGGCGTCGAGGGTTGCCTGTCGCTGGGCGTGACCGGCCCGCTGCTGCGGGCCGCGGGCCTGCCCTGGGACCTGCGCAAGACCGAGCCGTACCTGGGCTATGAGACCTACGACTTCGACGTTCCCACCGATGACGGCGGCGACTGCTGGAGCCGGTTCGTGGTCCGGGTCGCCGAGATGCGCGAGAGCCTGCGGATCGTCTCCCAGGTGGTGGACCGGATCGAGCAGACCCCCGGGCGGGTGATGGTCGACGATCCCAAGATCGCCTGGCCGGCGCAGCTGTCGATCGGCTCGGACGGCATGGGCAACTCGCCCGCGCACGTCAACAAGATCATGAACGGCTCGATGGAGGCGTTGATCCACCACTTCAAGCTGGTCACCGAGGGCTTCCGGGTGCCGGCCGGGCAGGTGTACGTGCCGGTCGAGGGCCCGCGCGGCGAGCTGGGCGCGCACGTGGTCTCCGACGGCGGCACCCGGCCCTACCGGGTGCACCTGCGCGAGCCCTCCTTCATCAACCTGCAGGCTGCCGCGGCGATGTCGATCGGCGGCCTGATCGCCGACGTGATCGCCTCGGTCGCCTCGATCGACCCGGTGATGGGTGGGTGTGACCGCTGATGGCCAACCAGAGACTGAGCCTGATCGACATCGGCCGGCCCGGTGACCCGGCGATCTTCGGCGACCCGATCCGGACGGCGGCCGCCGAGATCATCGCCCGCTACCCGGCCGGCCAGTCCCGCTCGGCGCTGCTGCCGATGCTGCACCTGGTGCAGTCCGAGCAGGGCTACGTCTCAGCCGACGGCATCGCCTTCTGCGCCGAGCAGCTGGAGTTGACCAAGGCCCAGGTGGCCGCGGTGGCCACCTTCTACACGATGTACAAGCGCTCGCCGACCGGCGAGTACCTGGTCAGCGTCTGCACGAACACGCTGTGCGGCATGCTCGGCGGCGACGACATCTACCGGGCGCTGTCCGAGCGGCTCGGCGTCGGGATGAACCAGACCGCCGGCACCCCCGGCACGCCCGGCTCGATCACCCTGGAGCACGCCGAGTGCCTGGCGGCCTGCGACTACGCGCCGGTCGTGACGGTGAACTACGAGTTCTTCGACAACCAGACCGTCGAGTCCGCCCTCGACCTGGTCGGCGAATTGCAGGCCGGCAACCGGCCGATGCCCAGCAGGGGCGCCCCGCTGTGCAGCTTCGCCGAGATCTCGCGTCAGATCGCCGGCTTCGTCGACCGGCGGCCGGCCTCGGCGCGAGCGGCAGGAACCGGCCCACCGACCGAGGCCGGCGTCCGGCTGGCGCAGCAACTGGACCAGCAGGCGCCGGGCTACCCGCCGGGCGACGACGCCGGTTCCAGCTCCGCGCACGCCGAGGCTGATGCTGAGACAGCGGCCTCGAACAACACCGGCAAGCCCGACTACACCAGTTCCAACGACGCGCCACTGAACACCGTCAAGAGCGACCCGGCCGCCGCCTCGCCGACCGGCGGCCAGAGCGAACGAATCGACAAAGCTGACGAAGCTGACAGAGGAAAGTGACATGCCGCTTACTCCCGTCCTGACCAAGCGGTTCGGCACCAACGCACCGTGGCTGCTGGACAACTACGAGAAGCTCGACGGTTACCTCGGCCTGCGCAAGGCCCTCACCATGCAGCCGGACGAGCTGATCGCGCTGGTCAAGGACTCCAACCTGCGCGGCCGCGGCGGAGCCGGCTTCCCGACCGGGATGAAGTGGCAGTTCATCCCGCAGGCGAAGCCGGGGGAGGCCGCCAAGCCGCATTACGTGGTGGTCAACGCCGACGAGGGCGAGCCGGGCACCTGCCGGGACCTGCCGCTGATGATGAACGACCCGCACTCGATGATCGAGGGGATCATCATCGCCTGCTACGCGGTGCGGGCCCAGCATGCCTTCGTCTACATCCGTGGCGAGGCGGTGCACGCGATCCGCCGGGTCAGCCAGGCGGTGGACGAGGCCTACGCCAAGGGCTACCTCGGCGACAACGTGCTCGACAGCGGGCTGCGCTTCGACATGACCGTGCACGCCGGCGCCGGCGCCTACATCTGCGGCGAGGAGACCGCGCTGCTGGACTCGCTGGAAGGCAAGCGCGGCCAGCCGCGGTTGAAGCCCCCGTTCCCGGCGACCAACGGCCTCTACGACGCGCCGACCGTGGTGAACAACGTCGGCACGCTGGCCAGCGTGCCCTACATCGTGTTGGGCGGAGCCGCCTGGCACAAGCAGCTGGGACCGGACGGCTCGCCCGGGACCTCGATCTACTCGCTGTCCGGCCGGGTGGCCAACCCGGGCCAGTACGAGGCGCCGATGGGCACCACGCTGCGCGAGCTGCTGGAGCTGGCCGGCGGCATGAGCCGCGGCCTGCCGCTGAAGTTCTGGACGCCCGGTGGGTCCTCGACGCCGCTGTTCACCGCCGAACACCTGGACGTGCCGCTGGACTTCGACTCGGTCGCCAAGGCCGGCTCGATGAACGGCACGTCCGCTCTGATGATCTTCGACACCGACGACAGCGTGGTGCGCGCGGTGCTGAAGTGGACCCAGTTCTACGAGCACGAGTCGTGCGGCAAGTGCACGCCGTGCCGGGAGGGCAATTACTGGACGGCGCAGATCCTGGAGCGGATCTGGCACGGCCAGGGAACCCTGGCAGACCTCGACACCCTGCTCGACGTCAGCGACAACATCCTGGGCCGCTCGTTCTGCGCGCTCGGCGACGGCGCCACCAGCCCCATCACCTCGTCCCTGCAGTACTTCAGGGACGAGTACCTGGCCCTGATCGGGAAGAACCCGGACGGCGGCGTCCAACCGCACGAACCAGCCCTGACCGGAGCCCCCGCATGACCGTCGCGCCCGAGAAGTCCGGCACCGGCCAACGCCCGGCCGAGGATCTGGTCACCGTCACCATCGACGGCATCGAGATCTCGGTTCCTAAGGGCACCCTGCTGATCCGGGCCGCCGAGCAGCTGGGCATCCAGATCCCGCGGTTCTGCGACCACCCGCTGCTGGAGCCGGCCGGCGCCTGCCGGCAGTGTCTGGTCGAGGTGACCGACATGGGCAACGGCCGCGGCATGCCCAAGCCCGCCGCCTCCTGCACCACCACCGTGATGCCGGGCATGGTGATCAAGACCCAGCTCACCTCGGCGGTGGCCGACAAGGCCCAGCAGGGCGTCATGGAGCTGCTGCTGATCAACCACCCGCTGGACTGCCCGGTCTGCGACAAGGGTGGCGAGTGCCCGCTGCAGAACCAGGCGATGAGCAACGGCCGCGCCGACTCCCGGTTCTCCGACATCAAGCGCACCTTCGCCAAGCCGGTCGCGGTGTCCAGCCAGGTGCTGCTGGACCGGGAACGCTGCGTGCTGTGCCAGCGCTGCACCCGCTTCTCCGAGCAGATCGCCGGCGATCCGTTCATCGACCTGCTCGAACGCGGCGCCCAGCAGCAGGTCGGCACCTCGACCGACACGCCGTTCCAGTCCTACTTCTCGGGCAACACCGTGCAGATCTGCCCGGTCGGCGCGCTGACCGGCGCCTCCTACCGGTTCCGGGCCCGGCCCTTCGACCTGATGTCCACCCCCAGCGTGTGCGAGCACTGCTCCTCCGGATGCGCGCTGCGCACCGACTGGCGACGCACCAAGATCACCCGCCGGCTCGCCGGTGAGGACGCCGAGGTCAACGAGGAGTGGAACTGCGACAAGGGCCGGTGGGCGTTCCAGTACATCAGCCAGCCCGACCGGCTGCTGAACCCGCTGGTGCGCGACCGCTCCGGCCAGCTGGTCGAGGCGTCCTGGCCGCAGGCCCTGGAGGCCGCCGCGGCGGGGCTGGCGCATGCCCGCGACAACGGCGGGGTGGGCGTCCTGCCCGGTGGCCGGCTCACCGAGGAGGACGCCTACGCCTACGCCAAGTTTGCCCGGGTGGCGCTGGGCACCAATGACATCGACTTCCGGGCCAGGCCCGGTTCGGCCGAGGAGCTGAGCTTCCTGGGCGCGGTGGTCGCCGGCAGCACGCCGGAGACCGGAGCGGTCACCTACACCGACCTGGAGCAGGCCGGCAC
Organism: Jatrophihabitans sp.; assembly: GCA_035940975.1. Taxonomy (GTDB): domain Bacteria; phylum Actinomycetota; class Actinomycetes; order Mycobacteriales; family Jatrophihabitantaceae; genus Jatrophihabitans_A. Next base: position 5,693 of record DASZEI010000039.1, read on the forward strand.
GGTGCTGCTGGTCGGTTTCGAGCCCGAGGAAGAGTCGCCGATCACCTTCCTGCGGCTGCACAAGGCGACCCGCTTCGGCCGGTGCGTGGTGTACTCGATCGCGGCGCTGGCCAGTCGCGGGCTGGACAAGCTCGGCGGCCGGCTGCTGCCCGCCGTGCCCGGCGCCGAAGCCGCCGCGATCGCCGCCGTGGACGGCGAGCTGCGGGCGGCGCTGGCCACCGGCATCATCCTGGTGGGCGAGCGGATGGCGGTGGTTCCCGGAGCGCTGAGCGCGGTGCTGGAACTGGCGGGGAGCACCGGCGCCCGGCTGGCCTGGGTGCCGCGGCGGGCCGGTGAGCGCGGCGCGGTGGATGCCGGCGCGCTGCCGAATCTGCTGCCCGGTGGCCGCCCGGTCGGCGACGACGCGGCCCGGGTCGAGGTCGAGCGGGTCTGGAACGCGCACGTGCCCACCACGCCCGGTCGCGACCTGCCGGCCCTGCTGGCAGCCGCGCTCGAGGAGGAGGCGCCGCTCGGTGGCCTGCTGGTCGGCGGCGTGGAGCTGGCGGACCTGCCCGATCCGGCGCTGGCCGAGGCGGCACTGGCCGCGGCCGGTTTCGTGGTGAGCCTGGAGATCCGGCAGTCGGCGGTCACGGCGCACGCCGACGTGGTGCTGCCGGTGGCGGTGGCGGCCGAGAAGGCCGGCCGGTTCGTCACCTGGGAGGGCCGGCGGCGGCCGTTCGACCTGACCCTCACCAACACCGGGCAGATGGCCGACGGCCGGGTTCTCAACGCCCTGGCCGACGAGCTCGACGTCGACCTCGGGCTGCCCGACCACCACAGCGCCCGGAACGAGCTGGACACCCTGGGGATCGGCGCCAGCCGGGGCCGCCGGCCCCAGCCGGTCCGGGCGCGTCCGGCCGGCACCGGTTCCGGCCTGGTACTGGCCACCTGGCACGAGCTGATCGACGGCGGCCGGCTCACCGACGGCGAGCTGAACCTGGCCGGCACCAGCAAGCCGCTGCGGGTGATGCTGGCCCCGGCCACCGCCGCGGAGCTGGGCATCAGCGCCGGTGACCTGGTCACCGTCAGCACCGCGCACGGCTCGCTGACGGCGCCCGCCGAGCTCGCCGAGCGGGCGGTGACCGGGGTGCTGTGGCTGCCGGCCAACCACCGCGACGGCTCGGGGCGTAAGGTGCTGCGCGCCGTGCATGGTGATCAGGTCACCGTGACCGGCGTCGAGCCGGCCCCGGCGCGCAGCGTTTCCAGTGAGTGGAGGTAGGCATGGCCAACCTGGGGTTCAGTCCGGGGCCCAACCCCCGCCTGCTGGCCGAGACGGCCGACCCGAACGCGACCCTGGCCGGCTTCGGCCACGACCCGTTCTGGTTGATCGTCGTCAAGGTGCTCGGCGTGTTCGTGTTCCTGGTCGTGATGACGCTGTTCTCGATCGTGTTCGAGCGCAAGGTCGTCGGCCGGATGCAGAACCGGATCGGTCCCAACCGGACCGGCCCGTGGGGCGTCCTGCAGTCGCTGGCCGACGGCGTGAAGCTGGCCTTCAAGGAAGAGATCATCCCGACGCTAGCCGACAAGCCGGTGTACTGGATCGCGCCGGTGGTCTCGACCGTGCCGGCCTTCCTGGCGTTCTCGGTGATCCCGTTCGGCCCGCAGGTCTCGATCTTCGGCCACCACACGATGCTGCAGCTGACCGACCTGCCGGTCGGGGTGCTGGTGATCTTCGCCTGCTCCTCGCTCGGCGTGTACGGCATCGTGCTGTCCGGCTGGGCCTCCGGCTCCACCTACCCGCTGCTCGGGGGCCTGCGCTCGGCCGCCCAGAT
>DASZEI010000040.1:0-1875 GCA_035940975.1 Jatrophihabitans sp.
GCAACCGGGCGGGCTCCTGCTCGACGACCATCAATGCGGTCAGCGAGTGTTGCACCCGGCTGCTTTCCGCCAAAGCCTCGGCGCCCTTGCCGCACACGTCACCGAGAGCGAACAAGGTGTATTCATCGGTGATGGGACGAACGAGGTAGAAGTCGCCGCCCACCGCCAGCTCCCCAGGAGCGGCACGATGCGCTACGCCCAGTTGCACTCCAGGCAGTTCCGGCAACGCCTCGGGCCCAGGTGGTAGCAGCGGCGCCTGCAGCTGAGTCAGAGCGACAGCGCGGGCTCGCCGCCGCCGCCCAGCCTCGAGCGCCGGGCCGGCCAGCGCCGCCAGCGGGGCAAGCAGCTCGGTCGCGACCGGCCGGACTACCAGGAGCAACCCCTCAGTCCGTTGCAGCCCCCGCAACGGCGTCGCCACGACCGGCCGCCGGTGGACGATGTCAGGGCCGAGCGCGGCAGTCAATGCCACCAGTTCGTCGGCCGGCACCGTGGCTGTGTCCCCGGTGACTCCGCGCAGCGCACTGGCCAGAACCGGCGCTGTTCGAGGTGCGGGCGCCCGGCTGGTACCGCGGGCCGGCCGAGCCTCACCGTGCCCGAAACGCCACCACGACAGCCGCGCCCGCGGCGCCGGCAGCAGCACGGCGGCCTGCTCGCCCAGGACTGGGACGGCCATCCGGACCAGCGTCGCTGCTGCCGCGTCATGGGCCACTCCCGCCGCGAGTTCGCGTCCCGCTGCCAGCATGAAGTCGTGATGGCCAGCCGATTTGGCAGTCCCCTCGGCAGTGCCAGCATCAGAGATCGCGCTGATCACCCAGGCTTGCCAACCGTCGGCGAGCCGCTGCAGCCGTCCGGATACCCGGCGTCCACCGGACTCGGCGACGAAGGACTCGCCACTGTTGTCCAGTTCATCGCCGACGCCCAGCTCGGGAAACAGCCGCCGGGCCGCCATGTTTAGCAGATGGATCCGGCCGCACGCGTCCTGCACGATGACGGCCTCGTTCATGCCGTCGAGTAGCCGGGGTAACCCTGGTACCAGCAAGTCGGCAACGGGGTTCACGTCAGATGCCACTGCATCTCCTCACCCGGTTGCAGAACGCGTCGCGAAGAGGGTAGCCCGAAGGGCGGTGTGCTCAGGGTCGAAACTGAGAGCCGATCGTGGCACTCTACGGGCGTTCGTCAATACCATGGTTTTCTGGGAGGCTCATCGTGAGCGCGCAGCCCGTGTTGGCCTCGGGATCGATTTCGGAACGAGTGGATCCGGCCGATTCCGCGGCGCTGGAACGGCTCCTGCTTGCCCTGGAAGAGTTGCGCGACGGCAACTTCCGCCGCCGGCTGGTGATCAATGACACCAGCCTTGTCGGCCGCATCGGGACGGTGATCAACCAGATCGCCGAGCGCAACCAATCTCTGGTCGGCGAGCTGGTCCGGGTGCGCGAGGCGGTCGGCCAAGAGGGTCGGACAGAGGAGCGGCTCGCCAATGATGGCACCGGCGGATGGTCGATTGCAGCAGCGGCGACCAACGGCCTGATCGAGGATCTGACCCGGCCAACCACCGAGCTGGCTCGGGTATTGACCGCGGTATCCGAGGGTGACTTGTCATCACGAGTGTCCGATCAACTACTTCGGGGTGACTTCGCTCGGTTAGGCCACAGCGTCAACAGGCTGCTCGATCAGCTGTCGCTGTTCGCCGCCGAGGTGACCAGGGTGGCCCGCGAGGTCGGCACCGAAGGCCGGCTGGGTGGTCAAGCGCAGGTCCCAGGGGTGGCCGGAACCTGGCGAGACCTGACTGATTCGGTCAACGTGATGGCCGGCAACCTCACCGCTCAGCTGCGTGACATCGCCGAGGTGGCCACCGCGGTAGCCCGGGGAGATCTC
>DASZEI010000041.1:0-2997 GCA_035940975.1 Jatrophihabitans sp.
CGAAGCGCGGCTGACCGACTGGGGACGGCTGGCTCGCTCGGCCACCGGACCTCAGCCGGCGCCTGAGCTGTCGGCATCACCTCCCCGGCAACCCGGCTCGTTCGGCTGGCAGCTCACTGCCGGCGTGCTGGCTGTCGCGCTCGCCGCCGTGATCGCGGTCGGGCTGCCGGGACTGCTCGCCAAGGACCCCCCGCCGGGTGGCTCGCCCGACGCGACCAGCCCGGCCTCGCCCGGCGTGACCGGCACGGCCTCGCCCGGCGTGACCAGCACGGCCTCGCCCGACCCGAACAGCACGGCGTCGGCCGGCCCGGGCATGCAGGTCGTCACCTTCCACGGCCTGAGCATCACCGTGCCGGCGTCCTGGCAAGTGGCCGTCGGCCACCGCTGCGGCACGCACGGCAACGCCGTCGAGCTACCCGCCTCCGTCAGCCAGTCCTGCTTCCCTGGCAACCCCGTCGAGTTCACCCGCGTTCGGTTCGTCGAAGGCAGCCTGCCGCTGTCACCCACCGAGATGGACAATGCCAGCCACACCACCGTCGGCGGCCTGGCGGCTACCCGGGTGCAGAATTACCTGGCCCATCCAGGGTCCGGTTACTCGAGCCGGGCGGGGATCGCGTTCATCGTTGCGGAGTTGCAGGCTTCGGTGCACATCATGCCCGCTGAGGGGCAGACCGGACAGGACGTGGCCGACTCGCTGACGGTGAACTCGGTGGACGCGCACGGTTGCCGCTCCAGGGCCACCGACGTGAACGAGTTGCCGCACGCGGCAACCTCGGACCGGGCCGGGCAGGCCGAGGCGTTGCTGCCCGGGCAGCCGGTGTCCGTGAACATCTGCCGCTACCAGGACGGCTGGCTGGAACAGGGGCGCATCCTGTCCGGTACAACGTTGCAGGCCTTCGCGGCCAAGCTGAACGCCGTGCCGCGGGGCCTCAGCCGGCCGGTCGAGGTGGAACCACTGAAGTGTCGCGGCGCGGACGGCGTCGGCTCAGTGGAGGGTCCGGTGGCTGGCGACAGCGAGGCGTACCGCCTCGAGGCCCATTATCCGGACGGCACGCCGGTGGTGCTGGTCGGCCGGATCAGCGCGTGCGGTGACCTGGGCATCTCCAACGGAGCCCGAACCGGCCAGCGGACCCCGCAACTGGTGATGTTGCTGCTCAACACGATCGGCGCCAGCCATGGCTGGCCCGACAAGGTCATCCCAGTGCCCTGACCTTCCATCGCCGGCCGGCACCCGACACAGGCAAGAACAGGTAGTCGCAGTCAGCGGGAAGTCCATCCACGAGAGCAGTGGCTGGGCCAGGCAGTCGGAGGGTATTGTCTTGTAGTCCGATCGAAAAGACAGAACTAGTGGAGACAACATGACGCCCACGCACAGCCGCCGCGGCGGCGCTGCGTTCCTTGCCACCGCGGTCTCGGTCCTACTGGTGCTGACCGGCTGCTCGTCGTCGAACGCCTCGAGCGGCGGCAAGCTGTCGCTGGTCGCCTACTCGGTGCCCAAGCCCGCCTACGAAGCCCTGACCAAGGCCTTCGCCGCCACCCCGCAGGGCAAGGGCATCAGCTGGGCATCCTCCTACGGTGCCAGCGGCACCCAGAGCCAGGCGGTCAGCAACGGCCAGCGGGCCGACTACGTCGCCTTCTCCCTCGAACCGGACCTGACCAAGCTGGTGCCGAAGTTCGTCGAGGAGAGCTGGAACTCAGGCCCCACCAAGGGCCTGGTCTCGAAGTCGGTGGTGGTGATCGCGGTCCGCAAAGGCAACCCGCTGCACATCAGCGGTTGGAACGACCTGACCAAGCCGGGCGTCAAGATCGTCACGCCCGACCCGGGCTCGTCCGGCTCGGCGAAGTGGAACATCCTGGCTGCCTACTCCCACGTGCTCGCCGACGGCGGTACCGAGGCGCAGGCCCAGGACTACCTGAAGGCCTTCTTCGGCAACGTCGTGAGCAAGCCGACCAGTGGCGCCAACGCGACCTCGGCGTTCCTCAACGGCACCGGCGACGTGCTGCTGTCCTATGAGAACGAGGCGATCGCGGCCCGGCAGAAGGGCCAGGCCCTCGATTACCTCGTTCCGGCCGAGTCGATCCTGATCGAGAACCCGGCCGCGGTGACCAGGTCCGCGCCGCGGTCGGCCAGGGACTTCCTGGCCTTCGTGCAGAGCGCGGACGGGCAGCGGATCTTCGCGAGCAAGGGTTACCGCCCGGCGCTCGACGGCGTGACGGTCGGGTCGGTGGCCGGCGCCAACGACCCCGCCCACCCGTTCCCGGAGGTGGCCGAGCTGCGGACCATCGCCGACCTCGGGGGCTGGGGCGCGGTGAACAAGAAGTACTTCGACAAGACCACCGGGATCGTCACCAGGATCGCGGCCGGTACCGGTGGCTGAGCTGCCCGCCGCCGGCACGGTGCCGCGTACGGGACCGCGCCGCCAGCTCCGGCCGGTGGAGGACCGGCTGCCCCTGGGCCGCACCTCCGGCACCGGCCTGGGGCTCGCGGTGCTCTGGCTGAGCCTGCTGGTGCTGCTGCCGCTGGCCGCGGTGGTGACCAGGGGAGCCGGTGCCGGGCTGGCCGGCTTCTGGGCGGCCGTCACCACCGACGAGGCGCTGGCGGCGATCCGGCTGACCGTGCTGGCGTCGGCGGCGGTCAGCCTGGTCAACGCGGGAATGGGCACCCTGATCGCCTGGGTGCTGGTGCGCGAGGAGTTCGCCGGCAAGCGGGTACTCGAGGTGCTGATCGACATCCCGTTCGCGCTGCCGACCATCGTGGCCGGGCTGGTGCTGAGCACCCTGTACGGGCCGCGCAGCCCGATCGGAGTGACCTGGTACGCCACCAGGCCGGGGGTGCTGGTGGCGTTGCTGTTCGTCACCCTGCCCTTCGTGGTGCGCACCGTCGAGCCGGTGCTGCTGTCGCTGGAGACCGAGGCCGAGCAGGCGGCCGCCTCGCTGGGCGCGGGCCCGATCCGGACGTTCGTGCGGATCGTGCTGCCGGCCATCACGCCCGCCATC
>DASZEI010000042.1:0-5443 GCA_035940975.1 Jatrophihabitans sp.
GCCCCAGATCCAGGCCCTGCAGCGCACCGCCCCGGCGCTACCGACCCGGCCCGGGTCCCCGGAGCGGCAGACCTTCGACTATGTCCGGCACGGCACCACGACCTTGTTCGCCGCCCTGGAGGTGGCCACCGGGCGGGTCACCGACGCCTGCACCGACCGGCACCGCCACCAGGAGTTCCTGGGCTTCCTCCAGCAGGTCGCCGCCGCCTATCCGCGCCGGCAGCTGCACGTGGTGGTCGACAACTTGTCCACCCACAAGCACCCGGCGGTGCGCGCCTGGCTGGCCCGCCACCCGCGGATCACCCTGCACTTCACCCCGACCTCCGGCTCCTGGCTGAACCTGGTCGAGGCGTTCTTCTCGATCATCACCCGGCAGGCGCTGCGCCGGGGCGACTTCCCCACCGTCGCCGACCTCATCGCCGCCATCGAGCGGTTCATCGCCGCCTGGAACGACCGCTGCACCCCGTTCACCTGGACCAAGGACCCCGACACCGTCATCGCCAAGGCCACCGACCCACGGCACCGCAAGACAACAACGACGTCAGTTACGGAGCACTAGTGCTGCTCTCCGTTGAAACGTCGGGGGTCTGACGTCCAGGCGGTGGGGTCGTTGAGGTAGAGGCCGCACGCGCAGTCGAGAGCCTCTTCGGCAGTGCCGGTGGGTGAGCCGCTGGGCAGGAAGTTGTCTTGGTAGTCGTCGTGGCTGGCCCGGTAGATGGCAAAGCCCCAGACGGTGGCGGAGCCGACATACCGCAAGCGGCACAGCTGGAGAACCTCGCCGTCGGGCAGGACGCCGTCGACGTAGGCGAAGCCGGTGCGGTAGCGCATCCGTACGTCGGCCAGCTGGGGCCAACGCTCGCGGGCGCGGGCGTCCAGGCGCCAGCGAAGCGAGTTCTTGGTGGCGTCCGGAATCCTCGACACGCCGGTCATCCTCGGTCCCGGACGGCGGAGCGCCGCCTGCGAGCGACGCCGGACGGGAGAACGGCGATGGCGATGGCGAGCCCGTATCGGGTGGTGCTGACCGAGGAGGACCGCCGGGTGCTCACGCAGCGGGCCCGCGCCGAGCGGGGCGCGCATCGCGACGTGCTGCGCGCCCGGATCGTGCTGGCCGCCGCCGAGGGCATGGCGAATGCGGCGATCGCCCGCGGACTGGGCGTCTGCGTCGACACGGTGCGCAAGTGGCGGGCCCGGTTCTGCGCCGAGGGGCCATCCGGGCTGGCCGACCGGCCGCGGCCGGGCCGGCAGCGGATCTTTCCGGCCACCGCCACCGCCGAGGTCAAGGCGCTGGCCTGCGCGCTGCCGGCGGAGACCGGCGTGCCCCTGGCGCGCTGGAGCTGCGCGGCGCTGGCCGCCGAGGCGGTCACCCGCGGCCTGGTATCGGCCGTCTCGGCCTCGACCGTGGGCCGATGGCTGGCCGCCGACGCCATCCGCCCCTGGCGCTATCGCTCGTGGATCTTCCCCCGGGACCCGAACTTCGCTGAGAAGGCCGGCCGGGTTCTGGATCTATATGACCGCATCCGGGACGACCAGCCGCTGGGCCAGGACGAGTACGTGCTCTGCGCCGATGAGAAGACCCAGCTCCAAGCGCTCTCCCGGTGCCATCCCGACCTGCCGCCGGCCCCCAAGCGTCTCCGGCGGACGGAGTTGGAGTACCACCGTGGCGGCACCCTGGCCTATCTGGCCGCCTACGACCCCCACGCCGCCCGGGTGCTCGGCCGCACCGCCCCGACCACCGGCATCGCCCCGTTCGCCGCGCTGGTCGAGCAGGTGATGAACACCGAGCCCTACGCCAGCGCGGCCCGGGTGTTCTGGATCGTCGACAACGGCTCCTCCCATCAGGGCCCGCACGCCGTTCTCCGAATGCGCGCCACCTGGCCGACCGCCGAGCTGGTGCACCTGCCGATCCATGCCAGTTGGCTGAACCAGATCGAGATCTTCTTCTCCATCGTCCAGCGCAAGGTGATCAAGCCTGGTGACTTCACCGACCTCGACGAGCTGGCCGAGCGGCTGCTGGCCTTCCAGGACCGCTACAACGCCACCGCCGAACCCTTCGACTGGCACTACACCCGCAAGTCCCTCGACCGCCTCCTCGAACGGCTCACCCTCCACGAACCGCTGACCGCATGACCCCCGACGTTTCAACGGAGAGCAGCACTAGTAGTGCTTCGTTAGGTTCTTGTCTGCGCTGGTTAGGCGCGGTGCGATGGGCGGATGACTCCGGAGGAGTTGGCCGCGGTCCGCGGGCGGCTGGAGGGGTTCGCCGCGGAGATGTTCGCACCGCTGAGCAGGTCCGATCAGCGGGTCAAGGGCCAGACGTATCTGCGCGGGTTGCTGTTGGACGGGCGGCGTAAGTCGATGCAGCCGATGGCCGAGCGGCTGGGGGTCGATCACCAGGGGTTGCAGCAGTTCGTCTCCTCCTCCACCTGGGCGGTGGAGCCGGTGCGCCGGCGGCTGGCGGCCCGGGCCGTCGAAGTGATCGCACCGGCTGCCTGGGTGGTCGACGACACCGGCTTTCCCAAGGACGGCACGGCCTCGCCGGGAGTGGCCCGGCAGTACTGCGGCAGCCTGGGCAAGGTCGCCAACTGCCAGATCGGCGTCTCGGTGGATGCGGTGACCGATGTCGCCTCTTGCCCGCTGGACTGGCGGCTGTTCCTCCCCGCGAGCTGGGACGATGCGGGTGCGGCGACCCCGGAGGCGGCCGCGGCGATCCGGGCGCGCCGGGCGCGGGCCGCGATTCCGGACGCTGAGCGGCACCGTCCGAAGTGGGCGCTGGCCCTGGAGATGCTCGACGAGCTGGCCGGCTGGGGGCTGACCGCGCCGGTGGTGGTCGCCGACGCCGGCTACGGCAACAACGCCGACTTCCGCGCCGGCATCGCCACCCGTGGCGCCCGCTACATCGTGCAGGTCGACGGCGACCTGAGCGCCCACCCGGCCGAGGCGACCCCCGAGCTCAAGCCCTACTCCGGACGGGGACGCCGACCCCGGCCGCGCTACCGCACCCGCCCGGTCGGCCTGCGCGCGCACGCGCTGGCCGCCGGACGGGCTGCCACGGTCGAGATCACCTGGCGACCGGGCTCCCGCGGGTCGCTGACCTCGCACTTCCTGGCCCTGCGAGTCCGCCCGGCCGGACGCAACCCCACCGCCCGCCTGGCCACCGATGGCTCGCTGCCGGTGGCCAGGCTGCTGGCCGAATGGCCGCCGGAGGTGGCCGAGCCCACCGACTACTGGCTGTCCGACCTGCCCGAGGACACCCCGCTGCCCGAGCTGGTCCGACTGGGCAAGATCCGCTGGCGCGTCGAACACGACTACCGGGAGCTGAAGACCGGCCTGGGCCTGGATCACTTCGAGGGCCGCACCTTCACCGGTTGGCACCGCCACGTCACCCTCGTCACCGCCGCCCAGCTGTTCCTCACCAGCCTGCGCCACGACCCAAAAGTGCTTGTCTCGGCCTGAGCCTCTACGCGGTCCTGCGCCACCTGCAGGCGCTGCTTGCGACCTGGACCGGCGTCTGCAGCGTCTGCGGACAACGCGTCGAGACCCATGCCCGAGAGCCGACCTAACGAAGCCCTACTAGGAGATTGCTGAAGAAGCGGGCTCGGTTGGGGTCAGAGACGGCGGGACGATAGGGGTCGTGCAGGGCACTTCCCACCCTGAGCATGTGGTGATGGACGGCGAGTCGACGCTGGGTCATCTGTTGCCGCCGGGCAGCGTGTACGCGTTCTTGGCCGAGCACCGCCGGGAGCTGTTTCCGGATGCGATGTTCGCCGACCTGTTCCCCTCCCACCTGGGCCGGCCCAGCGTGCCGGCCGACGTGGTCGCCACGGTGTTGGTGCTGCAGGCGCTGGAGGGGCGCTCGGATCGGGAGGCGGCCGAGGCGCTGACATTCGATCTGCGGTGGAAGGCCGCGGCCGGGCTACCGGTCGGGGCGGCGGGCTTCCATGCCACGGTGTTGACCTACTGGCGGCGCCGGTTGGCCGTCTCGACGCGGCCCAATCGGATCTTCGATGCCGTGCGCGAGGTGGTCGCGGCCACCGGCGTGCTTTCGGGCAAGACCCGCCGGGTGCTGGACTCCACGGTGCTTGAGGATGCGGTGGCCACTCAGGACACCGTCACCCAGCTGATCGCCTCCATCCGCCGGGTGCGCCGGGAGGTGCCCGGCGCGGCCGAGGTCATCGCCGCGCACTGCAGCGCGCACGACTATGACGATGCGGGCAAGCCGCGCATCGCCTGGGACGACGACCAGGCCCGGGCGGAGCTGGTCGATGCGCTCGTCGGCGACGCGCACCGGCTGCTGGGGCACCTGCCCGAGGCCGAGTTGGAGCCGCGGGCGGCCGAGGCGGTGGCGCTGCTGGCGCTGGTCGCCGGCCAAGACGTGGAGCCGGCCGAGGGCGGTGACGGTACCGATGGCCGCTGGCAGATCGCCCGCAAGGTCGCCGCCGATCGGGTCATCTCCACCGTCGACCCCGACGCCCGGCACGCGCACAAGACCGTGCACCACCGCCGTGACGGGTTCAGCGCGCACCTGGAGGTCGAACCGGACACCGGACTGATCGCCGAGTGCGCGCTGACCCGGGCGGCCGGTGCGGACAACAGCGACGCGGCCGTCGGGATCGGGCTGCTGGCCGCCGATCCCACCGTCACCGGGCCGGTCGAGGCGCTGGGCGACTCGGCCTATGGCACCGGCGAGGCCCTGGCCGCGCTGGCCGCCGCCGGCCACACCGCGGTGATCAAACCGTGGCCGCGGCGCCCGGCCGTGGCCGGCGGGTTCACCGGCGATGACTTCACCATCGACGAGGCCGCCGGGGTCGCCACCTGTCCGGCCGGAATCACCCGGGCGATCAGCCGCACCCGGGTGGTGACCTTCGGCGCGGCCTGCCGCGGCTGCCCGCTGCGGGCCCGCTGCACCGCCGCCGACCGCGGACGCCACCTACAACTGCACCCGCACGAGGCCCTGCTCCGGGCGCATCGGGCCCGCGCCGCCGACCCGGGCTTTCAGGCCACCTACCGCCGACACCGGCCCATGGTCGAACGCTCGATCGCCTGGATTAGCCGCGGCCACCGCCGAGTGCCCTACCGCGGCATCGTCAAGAACGACGCCTGGCTGCACCTGCGCGTCGCCGCGATCAATCTCCGCCGGCTGCTCACCCTGGGGCTGATCCACACCGGCGACACCTGGATCCTCACTTCCGCCTGACCGGCGATCGACCATCTGGACCCGATCTTCGCCTCGGCGCAGGATCGACCCCAGCGGGCAGGTCGACCTCGTTGTCCAACCCCTGTCTGTGGTTGTGACTCATCCACCGCCTCGACGGCCATTGATGGCGGCCTGCCCGCCCTACTTCTTCAGCAGGCTCCTAGCGCCAGCGGGTGCGGAGGTCGCGGTGGAACGCCTGCCGCTCGACCTGCCACGTGTCGAGCGCCGCCACCAGGTCGGCGCACAGCC
>DASZEI010000043.1:0-5031 GCA_035940975.1 Jatrophihabitans sp.
GGGCTCCCCGCTGCAGTCGCAGGCGCGGTCATCGATCGATGGTAACGACGCTCTGTGAACTCCCCATCTGGCTCACAGCCTGCTGCATCGCCAACGGCGGACACGCCCTGCCAGGCAATCGGTTTACTCGCGGTCCGAGAAGCGCTCCCACGCCGACTGCCTCGTCATATGCAGTGCTTCACCGATACGCGCCCAGGCCACCCCCCGCGCCCGGACCCGGCGCACCCAGGTGGTGAGGCTGTCCTCCACCTGATCAGCAACCGCCGCGATCCGGGGCAAAAGGTCGAGCAGTTGCTGATCGGTCATGGCCTGCCAGTACGGCAGCTCGGGCGGCCCATCACCGGCCGACTCGGCGTCCGCGGCCAGGATGTCGTTGCAGAGCTGCACGCACTCGTTGCAGATGTAGATGCCGGGGCCGGCGATGACCTTGGCCACCTCCCCCTCGGGCTTGGCGCAGAACGAGCAAGCGATCAGAGCGGTGGCAGGTTCGGCGGTCATGACAGCATCCTTCCCTAAAGCGTCAGGTAACGCCTGACATGTTGTCAGGCCCGTCCTGACGTGTCAAGAAGCGACACGAATGTCGGAACGGGGCAGGGCGGCCTTTTTGCTAGCGTGGCTTCATGCAGCCCGACCTCGCTGGACCTTCCGCCGACGCCGGGAGCGACTGGCCAGCCGCCGGAAATGGCCGGTTGAAGATCGGCGTGCTGGTGGTGGCGTTCAACGCCGAGTCCACCCTGCAGGCGACCCTGGACCGCATCCCCCGGGAACTAAGGCCCAAGATCGACGAGATCCTGATCTGCGACGACGCCAGCCAGGACCGGACGGTCGACGCGGGCCTGGCCTGGCGCGAGGCCAACGACGCGATCCCGACCACGGTGATCCGGCACGTCAGCAACCTCGGCTACGGCGGCAACCAGAAGGCCGGCTACCAGCTGGCCCGCGAGCACGGCCTGGACCTGGTGGTGTTGCTGCACGCCGACGGCCAGTACGCCCCGGAGGCGATGGCCGACCTGCTGGCCCCGCTGGAGCGCGGCGAGGCCGACGCGGTATTCGGCTCTCGCATGCTCAACCCCGGCTCCGCCCGCGCCGGCGGCATGCCGCTCTACAAGTACCTGGGCAACCGGGTGCTCACCACGTTCGAGAACCGGCTGCTGAACTCCAAGCTCTCGGAGTTCCACTCCGGCTACCGGGCCTACCGGGTGTCAGCACTCGCCGAGTTGCCGCTGGAGTTCAACACCGACGATTTCGACTTCGACACCCAGATCATCATCCAGCTGCTCGACGCCGGAAAGCGGATCGTCGAGGTGCCGATCCCGACCTACTACGGCGACGAGATCTGCTACGTCAACGGGGTGAAGTACGCCCGGGACGTGGCGCGCGACGTGCTGCAGTACCGGCTGACCAAGGTGGGCATCGGCACCCACCGCTGGGTGCCGGCCGATCCGGAGTACGCGGCCAAGGAGGGCGAGGGCACCTCGCACACCGTCATCACCGAGATGCTGGCGGCGATGCCGGCCGGCCGGGTGCTCGACCTCGGCTGCTCCGGCGGCCGGCTGGCCGAGCGGATCAGGCAGTTCGGCCACAAGGTGGTCGGCGTGGACGGCATCGAGATCCCCGGCGTACGCGGCCGGGTCGACGACTTCGTCCTGGGCGACCTCGAGGACGGCATTCCTGAGGCGGTCGGCGGCGACTTCGACGTGGTGATCGCCGCCGACGTCATCGAGCACGTCCGCTACCCCGAGCGGCTGCTGCGTCAGATGGTCGAGGTGCTGGCACCGACCGGCCAGATCGTGATCTCGACCCCGAACTTCGGCCACTGGTACTCCCGCGGCCGGGTCGCCGTCGGCGCCTTCGACTACGACCGGCGGGGCATCCTGGACGAGACCCACCTGCGGTTCTTCTCCCGCAAGAGCCTGCGGCGCACGATCGGCTCGGCGGGCCTGGACATCCTGCAGCTGGAGTACACCGGCCTGCCGCTGGAGGTGCTGACCCGGGCCGACAGCTGGAAGTCCCGCACCGCCCGGGCGGTGGACCGGCGGCTGGTACGGCTGCGCCCGACCGTGTTCGGCTACCAGTTCGTGGCCCGGCTGCGCCCGCACCATGCCGGCTCCGTCACCCATTTCGACTGAGATGACAGCCCATCCCCAATCGGCCGTCGCCGAGCCGGTTGCCACCGTCCAGGCAACCGAGCAGCAGGTCAGCAGCCGTCGCCGGCTGGTGCTCGCGCTGGCCCTGCTGGCCCTGGCGCTCAAGGTCGCCATCGCCGCCCTGACCTACGGCACCAACGACATCCGGCACTGGACGGACTTCGTCAACGGGGTGGCCAGCCGCGGCCCGGTGGGCGTCTACGGCATCACCTTCGAGCGGTCCTTCTACAACCACCCGCCGGTGATCGGCTACTTCCTGCAGCTGGTGGACTTCGGACGCCAGCACGGGGTCAGCATCGGGTTCTCGATCCGCTCGGTGGCAAGCCTGGCCGACGTCGGCTCGGCGCTGCTGGTGTTCGAGATCCTGCGTCGCCGCCGCAGCCTGCGCGAGGCCGGCTGGGCCGCCGCGCTGGTGGCCGTCAGCCCGGTGCTGGTCATCATCTCGGGCTTTCACGGCAACACCGACCCGATCTTCGTGCTGTTCACGCTGCTGGCCCTGCACCTGCTCGCCGACCGCGACAAGCCACTGGCCGGTGGGCTGTCGATGGGCATCGCGATCGGCATCAAGATCGTTCCGGTGGTGATGATCCCGGCCCTGCTCGTGCTGGCCTTCACCAGGGGCCGGCGGAGCCTGCTGAACTTCGGGGCCGGCCTCCTGCTCGCCGTCGGGATCACCTGGTCGCCGGCCCTGATCGCCCACGGCCAGGTGGTACGCGAGCACGTGCTCGGCTACGCCGGCAGCGGCATCAGCCAGTGGGGCCTGATCCAGATCGGGCACTGGTTCGACGATCCCGGCTGGGCGGATTTCCTGACCGGCACCGGCCGGTTCCCGGTGGTGCTGCTGTGCGCCCTGGTGCCGGCTGCGCTGGTCTGGCGGCGGCCCGCGATGGTCGCTGAGGCAGTCGGCCTGTCCTTGGTCAGCTTCCTGTTCCTGAGCCCGGCGTTCGGCTGCCAGTACCTGGTCTGGGCGGTGGCGGCGGCCTACCTGGTCAACTTCGGCTGGGCGACGCTCTACAACCTGGGCGCCGGCCTGGTGTTGTTCAAGATCTACACCCGGTGGGCCCACGGCTTTCCGTGGAACCACGCCAACTACTGGGGCCTGGTCGGCGTCGAGCTGATCGGTGCGCTGCTGCTGTGGGGCTGCCTGGGCATCCTCGCCGGGCTCGGGGTGCGCCGCATCCTCAGTAGCGGAGATCGCAGCGATGGCCGGCGAGCAGGCGGCCCTGGTCAGCTCAGAACCGGTAGCCGAACTGGGTGATCCGCTCAGCCGAGTGCGCATACATCGACGGGTCGGCCGGAGCCAGGGTTCCCAGGCCGTCGACGTAGCGGTTGTACATGCAGAAGGCGGCAGCGATCAGCACGGCGTCGTGCAGTTCCAGGTCGCTGGCGCCGGCATCGCGGGCGGCTCTGATCAGCTGGGGCGTGACGGCTCGGCCGCTGACCTGCACCGCGCCGGCGATCCGTAGCAGGGCGCGCAACTTCGGCGAGACCGGCGCGCTGTCGAGGTCGGCACGCACCTGCTCGACCAGCTCCATCCCCTCGCTGAGCTGGGCGGCGGCGATCGCCGAGTGGGATCCGCAGCAGAACTTGCAGTTGTTGCGGTCCGAGATGTAGGCGGCGATCAGCTCGCGCTCGCCGCGGCTCAGGGTGCTCGGCCCGCGCAGCAGCACCTCGGCCAGTTCGTTGAGTGGCTTGGCTGTTTCGGGCCGGTAGATCATCGGTCCGGTGATGCCAGGAAACTGGGTTTCATCGACGCCGAGGGCAATGTGGGCCATGTGTTCACGCTCGATCCGGTAGTGCCAGTAAGTTGTATAGTGACACTATCCAATCTTGTCCGCGCTTGCGAGAGCCAGTCGCAACTGAGCAACCTGGAAGAAAAACCGCCGGGTTACACCTGAAACTGACAGCGCGACCTTTGGGTCCTAACCGCCACCGACCGGGACGGATCAGCCGAACCGGCCGGAGATGTAGTCCTCGGTGCGCCGCTGGCTGGGATTGGAGAAGATCTTCTGGGTGTCGTCGATCTCGACCAGCTGGCCGGGCTTGCCGACGCCGGCCAGGTTGAAGAACGCGGTGCGCTCGCTGACCCGGGCCGCCTGCTGCATGTTGTGGGTGACGATCACGATCGTGTACTTCTGCTTCAGCGACTGGATGAGGTCCTCGATGGCCAGCGTCGAGATCGGGTCCAGCGCCGAGCAGGGCTCGTCCATCAGTAGCACCTGCGGCTCGACGGCGATCGCCCGGGCGATGCACAGTCGCTGCTGCTGGCCGCCGGACAGTCCCGCACCGGGCTTGGCCAGCCGGTCCTTCACCTCGTCCCACAGGTTGGCCGCCCGCAGCGACCTCTCGACGACCACGTCGAGCTCGGCGCGCTTCATCCGCGCTGCCTGCAGCTTCAGCCCGGCGGCCACGTTGTCATAGATCGACATGGTCGGAAACGGGTTCGGCCGCTGGAAGACCATGCCGATGGTGCGCCGGACGTTGACCGGATCGACGCCCGCGGCGTAGATGTCCTCGCCGTCCAGCAGCAGCTGGCCCTGCACGGTGGCGCCGGCGATCACCTCGTGCATCCGGTTGATGGTGCGCAGCACGGTGGACTTGCCACAACCGGACGGGCCGATGAAGGCGGTCACCGAGCGGGGCGCGATGGTGAAGTCGACATCGGCCACCGCCAGGAACTTGCCGTAGTAGATGTTGAGGTTGCGCGCGTCGATCCGCTTGGCCATCTGGCGTTTCCCCTTTGCTGTAACGAGCTTCGAGCTTCGTGCATGAGCGAGTGCGAGTCTCAGGACGAGACCTTGCTGCGGCGGGCGATCAGCCGGGCGATCAGGTTCAGGGCCATCACCAGCAGGATGAGCGTGAGCGCCGCTGCCCACATTCGGTC
>DASZEI010000044.1:0-3694 GCA_035940975.1 Jatrophihabitans sp.
CGGCCTGAGGACGGCTACGGGTCGCGGCGCTGGCCGTCCACCCGCAGCGAGTCGAACCCGCCGTCGGAGACCGTGGTCCGGTTGCGGATCCAGTTCTCCACCTCGGCGGCCGGCATCGGCTTGGCCACGTGGTAGCCCTGCAGGACGTCGACCCCCATCGCGATCAGGTCGGCAGCGGTCGCGGCGTTCTCCACGCCCTCAGCCACCGTCCGCAGCTCGAGCGCCTGGGCCATCTGGAAGGTGGAGGCGACGATCATCCGGCTGCGGGTGTCGGTGTTCATGGCTGCGATGAAGGACCGGTCCATCTTCAACTCCTGCACCGGCAGGTCGCGCAGGTAGGACAGCGAGGAGAAGCCGGTGCCGTAGTCGTCGATCGCGATCTGCACCTGGTGCGCCCGGATGTCACGCAGGATGGTGCGGGCCCGCGCCGGCTCGGCGATGAAGCAGTCCTCGGTGACCTCGATGACCAGGCTCTCCTTCGGCAGCTTGGCCTGGGCGATCGCGTCGTAGAGCCGTGGCAGGAAGACGCCGCTGAGCAGTTCGGGCGGCGCGCAGTTGAGTGACACCCGCAGGTCCAGGCCGTTGGTCTGCCAGCGGCGCAGGTCCTCCACCACCATCCGGGCGACGGCCAGCGACAGCGGCAGCATCAAACCCTCCCGGCGGGCCGCCGGCAGGAAGGCGATCGGGTGCAGCAGGCCTCGGTGCGGATGGTGCCAGCGGACCAGCGCCTCCAGGCCACAGACCCGCTGGGTCGCGGCGTCGATCTGCGGCTGGTAGTGCAGCACCAGTTGGCCTTCGGGGATTGCCTTGCGCAGCTCCTCGACGAGCTGCAGCTTCTTGCGGGAGAAGTCGTCGGAGTGCACGTCGTAGAGAACCGCCCCGGCCCGGGTCGACTTGGCCTGATACATCGCCACGTCGGCCCGGCGCAGCAGCTCGATGCTCTGGGTGTCGCTCTCCGAGCGCACCGTGATCCCGATCGAGGCGTTCGTGCTGAGCTGGATTCCCTCCACCAGAGTGGGTTCCAGCAGCACCTCGAGGATCAGTTGAGCGGTTTCGAGCAGGACCAGCGCGTCGTCGCTGGCCATCACGATCGCGTACTCGTCACCGCCGAGCCGGCCGATCATCACCGAGGCCGGCAGCGCCTGCCGCATCCGGTGGGCGGCCAGCTGCAGCACCGAGTCCCCGGCGGCGTGACCGAGGGTGTCGTTGACGTCCTTGAAGCCGTCCAGGTCGAGCAGCATCAGTGCCAGCGGCCGGTCCGAGGCCAGCTCCGCGTCCAGCTTGGCGATCACCGAACGCCGGTTGGGCAGCAGCGTGAGGTCGTCGGTGCGCGACAGCGCGAAGGCTTCGGCCGCTCCCTTGGCCTCGCGCAGCGCCAGCACCAGCCGCCCGCCGGCAGCCAGCAGGGTGAGCACGGCGGGCCAGGTGAGGTAGGGCCCCAGCCCGGTGTGCGGGCGGACTGCCAGCACCGCGATCGCGATGAAGGCCGGAGCCACCATCAGAAGCGGCCCGGGGCGCCGGGGCAGCGCCTTGAGCACTTCGGTACCCGGCCGGCAGGCGGCCTCGACGATCAGCGCGAAGCCGGCTGCCCACAGCAATCCGTCCACCACGTTGAAGCCATAGGTGCCCCCGGAGAGATTGGCCACGAAGTTGAGGTCCGCGACCGCGAACAGCATCAGCCCGAGGCAGAGCACCGCGGACTTCTCCAGGCTGCGGCGTACCCGCAGCACCAGCTGGCCGACCACCAGCAGGACCAGGGCGACGTCGATCATCGGGTACAGCATCGCCAGCAGCAGCGGCACCCCGTTGCCACCGACCGCACCGCCGACCCGCACCAGCAACGGGCTGCCGGCAAGGCAGGCGGTGCCGCCGCACACCACGATCGCCTCGAGCCAGCCGTCCACCGCGGCGGTCAACCGGTGCGCGGTGTCGATGATCAGGTAACCGGCGATGCCGACGTAGGAGGCCAGGAACAGCCACTCGCCGGGTGCCGGGAAGTGCGTGAGATCCGGTTCTGAGGAGCTGGCGTTGAGCACCGCGGAGCCGGCAGCCCACAACGTGAGCGCGGCGAACAGCACCCACAGCGCACTTCGGCGCCGGAGCCTGGCGGCGGCCGCGATCGCGATCCGCAGCAGGACCAGGACGAAGAAGACCGCCAGGGTCAGCACATGGGCGGTGCGCACCATGTCGGTCGGGCCGTTGGCACCGACCAGGTTCAGGGTGAAGCCAACCGAGATGACGACCCAGACGGCGATGCCGAGCAGTCGGACGGCGCGCCCGCCCCGGACGGCACGCCGCTCCAGCTCGCTGGTCATACCACCCCCATCTCCGCGCTCGCCGCAGGCACCCTGCCTGGTGATCGGCATTCGAAACACTTTCTGACTCGCCGTGGTCGACTTCAGGAGGCCACCTCGGCCCGTACGATCACATC
The DNA here is from genome assembly GCA_035940975.1 of Jatrophihabitans sp. Lineage (GTDB taxonomy): Bacteria > Actinomycetota > Actinomycetes > Mycobacteriales > Jatrophihabitantaceae > Jatrophihabitans_A. The sequence continues at coordinate 2,432 of DASZEI010000044.1, forward strand.
CTCCAGGATCGGCTGCCCATCGGCCTGATGAGCCAGCAACCACTCCGTTGCCCGGGCGACCGGCATCGGGGCGGCGATGTGCCAGCCCTGCGCGCCATCGCAACCGAGTTCGCGCAGCAACCGCCATTCGGTTTCGGTCTCCACGCCTTCGGCGACCGCGCGCATGCCCAGGGCATGAGCCAGATCGGCGATCGCCCGGACGATCCCGGCCGAGGAGCGGTTCTCACCGACCCGGCTCACGAAGGCCCGGTCGATCTTGATCTCACGCACCGGCAGCGTCTCCAGTCGCAGCAGCGAGGAGTAGCCGGTGCCGAAGTCGTCCAGGCTGAGCGTGACACCCATCGCGTCCAGCTCACGCAGCACCGCCGTGAGCTCGTCGCTGTGCTGGGCCAGCACCCGTTCGTCGATCTCCAGTTGCAGCATGGCCGGCGGCAGGCTGTAGTGCTCCAGGCCGGTCAGCACCAGCTCGGCCAGCCGGCCGTCGAGCAGGTCGCTCAGCGCGACGTTCACGGTCACCGGCACGCTCAGTCCGAGCAGCCGCCAGTCCGCCATCTGCGACAGCGCGCGCATCACCAGCCGATCGGTCAGCAGGTGCATCAGGCCCGAGCGCTCGGCCAGCGGCAGGAACTCGTCCGGCGGCACGAAGCCACGCTGGGGATGCTGCCAGCGGATCAGCGCCTCCACCCCCAGCAGCGAGCGGTCGCGCAGCGACACCTTGGGCTGGTACTGCAGGGTGAGGGCATCGGAGTCCAGCGCCTGGCGCAACTCGCCGAGCAGGCTCAACCGGTCGGTGGAGTTGCGGTCCCGGTGCGATGAATAGGTCGCCACCCCCGAGCGGGACTCCTTCGCGACGTACATCGCGACGTCGGACAGCCGGAGCAGGTCCTCGGCAAGCAGGGCGTGCTCGGGGTGCATCGCCAGCCCGATCGAGGCCTCGATCTCCAGCCGCATGCCTTCCAGCGACACCGGGGTCTCCAGCGACGCGCGGATCCGCTCGGCGACGGCAAGCGCCTCCGCCTCGTCGGCGTCGGGAACGATGACGGCGAACTCGTCGCCGCCGAGGCGGGCCACATGATCGCTGGGACGCACCGAGTTGCTCAGCCGCTCGGCGAAATGGATCAGCAGCTGGTCACCGACGTGGTGGCCCAGCGTGTCATTGACCTCTTTGAAGTGGTCGAGGTCGATCAGCAGCAAACCGAAGGGCCGCCCGTCCCTCTTGGACTGGGCCAGTTCGGCGGCCAGCGAGGCCTGCAGGTGGGTGCG
>DASZEI010000045.1:0-2019 GCA_035940975.1 Jatrophihabitans sp.
AGACCCTGACGATCGCCCGGCCGCATCCCACCCCGTTCGGCGAGCGGCTGGTCGCCAAGTTCCAGCTGCCGGTCCGCAGCTTCCGCGACGGCCGTGCCACCACCTAGCAGCACACCCACTAGCGCAACACCTACCTTCAAGAGGGCAGGCAGGCACATGCTGGAGGAAATCCGAATCCGCGGGCTCGGGGTGATCTCGGACGCGGTGCTCGAACTCGGACCCGGGCTGACCGTGGTGACCGGCGAGACCGGCGCCGGAAAGACCATGGTGGTGACCGGGCTTGCGTTGCTGTTCGGCGGCCGGGCCGACTCCTCGCGGCTGCGGCCGGGAGTGGACTCGGCCAGTGTCGAGGGCAGGCTGCTGGTGAACTGCTCGTCGGCCACCGCGCAGGCGGTGATCGAGGCCGGCGGCGACCTTGACTACGACGGCAGCGACTCCGATGGCAGCCTGGTACTGCGCCGGGTGATCACCGCCACCGGCCGGTCCCGCGCGGTCGCCGGCGGCGCCTCGGTGCCGGCCACCGTGCTGGCCCGGCTGGCCGAGAACCTGGTGGCGGTGCACGGCCAGAGCGACCAGCAGCGGCTCAGCCAGCCGTCCGAGCAGCGCCTGACCCTGGACCGGTTCGCCGGGGTGGACCTGGCCGACTGTCGGGCGGCCTTCTCCCGGTGGCGGGCCGCGGTGGCCGAGCTGGCCCGCCGGACCGGGACCGCCCGGGAGCTGGCCCGCGAAGCCGAACTGCTCCAGCACGGGCTCGCCGAGATCGCCCGGGTCGCTCCGCAGCCGGGCGAGGACGTCGAGCTGGCGGCCCTGGCGGCCAGGCTGGAGCACTCCGACGCGCTGCGGGTCGCGGCGCGCACCGCTCACGACGCGCTGCTCGGCGACCCGGACGACCCGGCCGGTGACGTGCCGGACGTCCAGACCCTGATCGCGACGGCCAGCCGGGCGCTGAACCAGGTGGCGGGCACCGACGCCGCGCTGGACCAGCTGAGCACCCGGCTGGCGGAGCTGGCAGCGGCGGCCACCGACATCGGCAGCGAGCTGGCCGGCTACCAGGCGCAGCTGGAGGCCGATCCGGCCCGGCTGGCCGCGGTGCACGAGCGCCGCGCCGCGCTGAACTCGCTGATCCGCAAGTACGGCGACGGCCCCCGGCCCAGCGGGGTCGACGCGGTGTTGGACTGGGCGGCCGAGGCAGCGCAGCGGCTGGCGGCTGCCGACACCTCCGACGAGGCGCTGGCGACGCTGGCTGCCGAGCGGGACCAGGCTGCCGCCCGGTTCACCGAAGCCGCCGCGGCGGTGTCCGAGCAACGCCGGCTGGCCGCCCGGCAGCTGTCGGAGCTGATCACCGCCGAGCTCGCCGGCCTGGCGATGCCCGCGGCCACGGTGCGGATCGAGGTCCGGCCGCGGCATCCGGTGGAGTCCGGTCCGCAGGTCGTGATCGGCGGCCAGCCCGCCGGTGCCGGTCCGGACGGCGTGGACGAGGTCGAGATCACCTTGCGGCCGCATCCGGACGCCCCGGCGCTGGCGGTGCAGCGCGGCGCGTCCGGGGGCGAGCTGTCGCGGGTGATGCTGGCGATCGAGGTGGCGCTGGCCGGCACCGATCCGGTGCCCACGATGGTCTTCGACGAGGTGGATGCCGGCGTCGGCGGCCGGGCTGCCGTCGAGGTCGGCCGCCGGCTGGCCCGGCTGGCTCGCAACCACCAGGTCGTGGTGGTCACCCACCTGGCGCAGGTCGCCGCCTTCGCCGACCGCCACCTGGTAGTGGACAAGTCAGTGGCGGGCGGGTCGGGGGACGGCGGTTCAGGCGGAGTCACCCGCAGTGACATCCGCTCGGTCACCGGCGAGGACCGGCTGGTCGAACTGGCCCGGATGCTGGCCGGCAACGACAGCGCGGTGGCCCGCGAGCATGCCGCGCAGCTGCTCGAGGCCGCGCGCGCCGACATCGCCCGACTCGACACCGCCCGACTCGACACCGCCCGACTCGACACCGCCCGACTCGGCGGTGCCGGCCAGGGGGAGCCA
>DASZEI010000046.1:0-5871 GCA_035940975.1 Jatrophihabitans sp.
GGGTCAGCACGGCGGTCTCCAGCGTCTCCAGCAGGCCCCGGCGCAGCAGCCGGTGCAACACCAGGTTCAGTCCGGCCAGGTCGGCGTCGATCACCAGGCGCGCGGTGCCGGCGCCCAGGCCATCGGAGCCCGCCTCCAGCACCCGCAGTGCCGCGTCGATGCCGGCGGCGTCGGCGGCCACCTGGCGCACCGTGCCCTCCGGCAGGCCCTCGACCGGTCGCTGCCGGCCGATGCTGAGCTGCATCAGCTGCACGTTCGTTACCCTCCCCACCGGCATGGCCCCGGCATTCGCGCCAGCTACATTGCACGAGGACGCGGGTGCCCGCCACCTCACCCGGCCGGGCCGCCGCGCCGGCCGGGCCGCCCAGAGTCAGGAGTCTGCTACATGCCCGCGATCGTTCTGGTCGGCGCTCAGTGGGGCGACGAAGGCAAGGGCAAGGCCACCGACCTGCTCGGCAGCCGGGTCGACTACGTGGTGAAGTTCAACGGCGGCAACAACGCCGGGCACACCATCGTGATCGACGGCGAGAAGTTCGCGCTGCACCTGCTGCCCTCGGGCATCCTCAGCCAGAACTGCATCCCGGTGATCGGCAACGGCGTGGTGATCGACCTGGAGGTGCTGTTCGACGAGATCGACGCGCTGCAGGCCCGGGGCCGCTCGGCCGAGCGGCTGGTGGTCAGCGCCGACGCGCACATCATCCCGCCGTACAACACCGTGATCGACAAGGTCACCGAGCGGTTCGCCGGCAGCCGCAAGATCGGCACCACCGGCCGCGGGATCGGGCCCACCTACGCGGACAAGATGAACCGAATCGGCATCCGGGTGCAGGATCTCTTCGACGAGGTGACGCTGCGCGAGAAGGTCACCAGCGCCCTCAACCTGAAGAACCAGGTGCTGGCCAAGATCTACAACCGGCGGGCTCTGGAAGTCGAATCAGTGGTCGAGTTCCTGCTGTCCTACGCCGACCGGCTGCGCCCGATGGTGGCCAACACCGCCCTGCTGCTGCACGAGGCGCTCGAGGCGGGCAAGACCGTGCTGCTGGAGGCCGGGCAGGCCACCATGCTCGACGTCGACCACGGCAACTACCCGTTCGTCACCTCCTCCAGCGCCACCGCCGGTGGCGCGTGTACCGGCAGCGGCATCCCGCCGACCCGGATCGATCGGGTGATCGCGGTGGTGAAGGCCTACGCGACCCGGGTCGGTGAGGGCCCGTTCCCGACCGAGCTGCTGCACGAGAAGGGCGACGAGTTGCGCCAGGCCGGCGCCGAGTTCGGCACCACCACCGGACGGCCGCGGCGCACCGGCTGGTACGACGCCCCGATCGCCCGCTACGCCGCCCGGATCAACGGCGTCACCGACTTCGTCCTCACCAAGCTCGACATCCTGACCGGCATGCCGGAGGTGCCGGTCTGCGTCGCCTACGAGATCGACGGGGTCCGGCACGCCGACATGCCGATGACCCAGGCCGAGTTCAGCAGGGCGGTGCCGATCTATGAGACGTTTCCCGGTTGGGAGGAAGACATCTCCAAGGCCCGGACGATGGCTGACCTGCCGGCCAACTGCCAGTCCTACGTCCGGGCGCTGGAGGAGATGTCCGGCGCCCGGATCTCGGTGATCGGGGTGGGCCCCGGCCGCGATCAGTCGATCGTGCTGAACGACCTGCTGGCCTGAGCGCACGGCACGGCTGGCGGATCGTCGGGTAGCCCTCCTACCGGACCAGCCGGGCAAGGACCGCGTGGTCCTCGGCGCGCGGCTCGGCGCCGGTGACCGCGCTGATGAGCCGTTCCAGCCCGCGAAAGAACCCCCACTGGCCGAGCGTCCGGTCGGCCATCCCGTTGATCAGGCAGTAATGGCTGTCGTGGTCGCCGCGGTGGTGACGCAGGTGATGGTCCGGCGACAGCAGCAGCCCGCAGCGCTGGGCGAGCCTGGGGATCCGGCCGCGCCGGCGTCGATGACCCCACTTGTGGTACTCGAACATCAGCGAGACATCGACGCTGTAGATCACCGCGGCAAGGCACAGCGCCACCACCACGACCGGGTGATCGGCGACGGCCAGCGACGCCATCAGCAGCACGAAGGCGCCGGAGCCGCCGAACCACGACAGCATCCCCGAGTCGGTGGCGAACCTGAAGCTGAAGATCTCATCCGGTTTGACGTGGTGTTCGCGCACGATCGACACCATCCGCCGGAACGCGCCTTCGGTCGTGGAGAACCAGGTGTCGAAGGCCCAGTGCAGCAGCCCGGATGTCAGGTCGGCGGCGAAGGTGGCCACTGCGAACGCAACCAGGCAGCCGCCGATCAGCGCCGGATGCCAGGCCGCCCCGAGGTGACCGGCAAGCCGGCCGGCAGCCAGTGACAACACCAGCACATTGAGGCAGGCACCCAGAATTCGAAATGACCTGTCAATGGCCGAAAGGCGGTGAGCGGTGCTGGCCGCGCTGCCTGATTGACGAGATGATGCAAAGCCGGATTGCCGCATGATTGCCTCAGTTGGTGCTTCCCTGACCGTGCCGGTCGAGAAGCGCAACAATAGTGACGCCGCTCTGTCGCGGTCAATAGCCTGCCGCCGCCGCGGGGCATGGACCAATCGGCTCTTGTCCGGACCGGCTGTTGACACCTAGCCTCGTGCACAAGTTTCTCCTCAAGAGGGTGGGTGCGCGTGGAATGACTATTCCACTGACGAGTCCGACTTCGGCCTCGACTCCGGCGGTCGACAACGTTGCCCAGTTGATCGGCGTTCTAGAGCGGCTGCATACAGCTGGCTCGGTCGAATATTTCGACGGAACGCGCCAACTGGTCGGCGACACCGATCCGGTCTGGCACGTCCGATTCCGGACCGAGGCGGCACAGTCGCTGCCGCTCAACGAATTCGCACTCGGGCAGGCATATGTCGCGGGGGAGATCGACCTGGACGGTGACCTGGCGGCCCTGCTGGAGGTCCGGTCCGAGCTCCGCAAGGGCATCACCGTGCGGGATGCGGCCGCCTTTGCCTACCGGCTGATGCTGCGGTCACCGACCAAGGTCAACGCAGCCTCCATCGCCAAGCACTACACCCTGGGCGACGACTTCTACCTGAGTTTCATCGACAGGCGTTACCGGTATTACTCGCACTGCCTCTTTCACCACGATCAGGAATCGCTCGAGGACGCCGCCGAACACAAGCTGGAATCGATGTGGAATGCGCTGGATCTCAAGCCGGGCATGCGGTTGCTCGATATCGGCGGCGGCTGGGGCGGCACCACCGAGTACTGCGGTAACCGCGGGGTGGAGGTCACGTCGCTGACTCTCGTCGAGGACTCGGCTGCCTATATCCGCCGATTGATCGCCGATCATGGCATTCCCGGCAAGGTGATCGTGCAGGACATCCTCGATCACCGTCCGGCCGAGCCCTATGACCATGCCGTGATTTACGGCGTGATCGAGCACATTCCGAACTACCGCACCTTCTGCGAACGGGTGTGGTCGGCGCTGAAGCCGGGCGGCAGGCTTTATCTGGATGCCTCTGCGACGAAACAGAAATTCGCGGTCAGCCCTTTCACCAGGCAATTCACCTGGCCCGGGCACCATTCCTTCCTGTCCCTGCAGGACATGGTGCGAGAACTGCTGTTCCACGGTTTCGAGATCGTCGAGGTCAAGCGCGAGACCCACGACTACGAACTCACCATCCGGCATTGGGCCGACCGGTTCGAGGCGAACCACGACTTCGTGGCGGGACGCTGGGGCGAGGAGGTCTACCGGGCGTTCCGGATGTTCCTGCGCGGCGGCCAGCACGCCTTCGCCACCAACCGGTTGCAGGCCTACCACCTGGTCGCCGAGCGGCGCGAGGATCCGGGCCCGCGTCCCGGCGCCCTGATCCGGGCCGCGGATTTCATCGGCTCGCTGCGCTGAGCTCGCTGCGGTGAGTTCGTTTTTGCGCTGAGTCAGTGGGGGCCCGAAGAGCGGCTGCGGCTCCAGCTTGGGCCACTACCCTGAGCCGATGGGCAGAACCGGAGCAGCGGCACTGACACTGCTGGCTGCGCTGGTCGCCGGGTGCACCTTCGGCTCGGACAAGTCCCCGCAAGTCACCGTCAGTACGTCGGCCAGCCCGCCGGGCACGTCGGCCAGCCCGCCGGGCACGTCGGCCAGCCCGTCGGGCACCACGTCGGCCAGCAGCCGACCCTCGCCGTCCGCGACGAGCAAGCCGGCGACCGCGACTACGCCGGACTGGCCCACCTACCACGGTGACCTGCAGCGCACCGGCGTCAGCCGGACGATGCCGGCCGCCTCGGGCCACCTGACGACCACCCAGATCGCGCTGTACGGCCAGGTCTATGCCTCGCCGATCGTGGTGGGCGGCACCGTGATCGTGGCGACCGAGCAGAACATGGTGTACGGCCTGTCGCCGACCGGTGAGGAGAGATGGTCGACCCGGCTGGAGAGCCCGACCAACCGGTCAGAGCTGCCGTGCGGCAACATCGACCCGCTGGGCATCACCGGCACGCCGGTGTACGACGCGGCCAGCCGGACGGTGTTCCTGGTCGCTTCGATCGGCGCCCGGGTGCGCCACGATCTGATCGCCCTGGACCCGACTACCGGCGTTATCCGCTGGCGGCGCTCGGTGGACCTGCCCGGCGCCGATCCGCAGGCCATGCAGCAGCGTGGCGCGCTGACCGTGCTCGACGGCCGGGTCTGGGTGCCGTTCGGCGGCCTGGCCGGTGACTGCGGCCAGTACAAGGGCCGGCTGGTCGGGGTGCCGGTCGGCAACGGCGATCCGATCTCCTACACGGTGCCGACCACCCGCGAGGCCGGCATCTGGACGCCGCCGGGAGCGACGGTGCTCGGCGATCACCTGCTGGTGGCAGCCGGCAACGGCGAGTCGGTCGGCGGCACCTACGACTACAGCGACTCGGTGCTGGAACTGGCCGGCGCCAGGCTGGTGGACTCGTTCTCGCCGAGCAGTTGGGCCGCGGACAACGCCGCCGATCTGGATCTCGGCTCGCAGGGACCGGCGGTGGTCGGCGGCAAGTGGATTTTCATCGCCGGCAAGTCCGGCACTGCCTACGTGCTGCGGGTGGGAAAGCTCGGCGGCATCGGCGGCGAGCACAGCCGGGCCGAGCTCTGCCGCTCCTTCGGCGGCACCGCGGTGGCTGGCGACACGGTGTACGTGCCGTGCGATGACGGCATCCGGGCCGTCCGGATCGACGGCGCCGGCCGGATCGCCGTTCGGTGGCACGCCGGGCGCTTGGTCACCGGATCACCGGTACTCGGTGGCGGCCGGCTGTACGCGCTGGACCCGGGCGATGGGGTGCTGGCTGCGCTGGACCCGGCGTCGGGCCAGATCCGCGAACAGGCTGGAGTAGGTGGCGTAAGCCGATTCGCGACGCCGGCGATCAGCGGCGCGCGACTGTTCGTGCCGACGCTGACCGGCATCACGATCGTGGACACCACCGCCCGCTGAGCGGGTCCGCCGGCTGCCGCTGAGCCGGCCCGGCTGAGCCCGCGCCGGCCGCTGGTGGGCGTCGCTGAGCCGCCGATGGCAGTCCGTTCGGGGTCGGCCCCAGCAGCCAGGTGTGTACGACGTGAGAGTAAGTAGTGGCCGACTTGCCACTTTTGACGGGTTCCGCAACGGTGGGGCGGAAAGTAACCCCCGTCCCCAACAGAGTGGTTGGACCTCATGCGCAATCGGATCGTCGTATTCCTGCTCGGGCTGTTCGCCTCGGTGACCACCCTGGTCGCGGTCAGCACCCCGGCGCTGGCCGTCACCAAGCTCACCCAGGCCCAAGCGGCCTCGCAGCTGTCCGCAGCGGGCATCACCTGGAGTTCCAGCGGCAACTGCACCAACCGCTACAACTCCACCTGTACGTCGTTCGAGCAGATCAACCAGAGCACGG
>DASZEI010000047.1:0-2680 GCA_035940975.1 Jatrophihabitans sp.
CGCGTCCAGGGTCTCCTGCACCGGCATCTCCTCCAGCAACGTGACGATGTGCACCCGGGTCCGGTCCGAGTGCAGCAGCTCGATCACACCCTGGCTCTGCCGGTGGATCGGTCCCATCTTGGCCAGCCCCGCGACCTCGTAGGTGGCCTGCAGGAAGTTGGTGATCCGGCCGGTCGGCGGGGCGTCGAGCACCACGGCGTCGAAGCTGGGCCGGCCGCCACGCTCGGTGCGGATCACCGCCTCCTTGACCTTGCCGGTGAGCAGCACGTCCCGCAGCCCCGGCGCGATGGTGGTCACGAAGTCGATGGCACCCATCTTGCGCAGCACCGAACCCGCTCGCTTGATCGAGTAGAACATCTCCAGGTACTCCAGCATCGCGGTCTCGGCGTCGACCGCCAGGCCGACCACCTCGCCGCCGCCGACCGCGGCCAGCCGGGTCTCGGAGTAGGGCAGTGGCGGCGTGTCGAACAGTTGCGCCAGCCCCTGCCGGCCCTCGACCTCGACCAGCAGCACCCGCTGGGCCTGCCGGGCCAGCGCCAGCGCCAGCGCGCCGGCCACCGTGGTCTTACCGGTGCCTCCCTTGCCGGTGACGATATGCAGCCGGGGCGCTCGTTCATCGGTAGCCACGAATCCAGCCTACAAACTCCCAGAGGGTAGGTTGCCCGCATGACCCGCTCTCACGATTCCGCATCGCAGCGGCTGGCCGAGTTGGGGATCGAGCTGCCGGCGGTGGCGGCCCCGCTGGCCAGCTACGTCCCGGCGATCCGCACCGGCCAGTACGTGTACACCTCCGGCCAGCTGCCGGTGATCGACGGCGAGCTGCCGGCGACCGGCAAGGTGGGTGCTGAGGTATTGCCCGAGGACGCCGCGCACTACGCCCGGGTGTGCGCCCTGAACGCGCTGGCCGCGGTACATGCCCTGGTCGGCATCGACTCCGTCGTCCGGGTGGTGAAGGTGGTGGGCTTCGTCGCCTCGAGCCCTGACTTCACCGGCCAGCCGGCCGTCGTCAATGGCGCCTCCGAGCTGCTGCACGAGGTGTTCGGCGAGGCCGGCGCGCACGCCCGCTCGGCCGTCGGGGTGGCCGCCCTGCCGAAGGACGCGCCGGTCGAGGTCGAGCTGATCGTCGAGGTTCGCCAGTCGTGACAGGCGCCGACGAGGCCGCCGGCGCCCCGCCGGCAGCCTCGGCGACCTCGACGCCGCCGGCGGTGTCCGCGGTCTCGGCGGTGTCTGCGGTCTCGCCGGTTTCGGCGGTGTCTGCGGTCTCGCCGGTCCGGGAGGCTGCCAGCGTCATGCTGCTGCGCGACGGTCCGGACGGGTTGCAGACCTGGCTGCTGCGCCGGGTTCCGAAGATGGCCTTCGCCCCCGGCATGTCGGTCTTTCCCGGCGGCGGGGTCGATCCGGTGGATGCCACCGGTCCGGTCCCGGCCACCGCCGGCGCGGTCGCCGAGAAGTTCGGCGTCAGCGTCGAGCACGCCGCGGTGCTGTTGCGGACGGCCGGTCGCGAGCTGACCGAGGAGACCGGCGTCGAGCTGCCGCTGGAGATGCTGCTGCCGTGGGCCCGCTGGATCACCCCGGAGGTGGAGCCGCGCCGCTACGACACCTATTTCTTCGTGGCCGCCGTCCCGGACGGGGCCATCGCCGCCGCCGTTACCGGGGAAGCCTCGCACGCCGACTGGATCTCGGTGTCCCAGGCGCTGGCCGAGTACGAGCGCGACGAGCGTCCGATGCTGCCGCCGACCGTGGTGAACCTCAGCGAGCTGGCCACCATGCCGACCGCCGCGGCCGTGCTCGACTCGGCCGCGGCCCGGCAGGTGCAACCGATCCAGCCGACCTTTCGCAAGGACTCCTCCGGCACCTGGTGCGCCGATCTCGGCGGCGGCCGGCTGCTGCCGCTGCCGGCGTCGTTCCGGCGCTCGTCGGGAGGCAGGCTGTCGTGAGCCTGGCCTACGAGCAGCTGCGCCAGGTGACCCCGCTGGCCGGGGTGGTGCTGGCCGACAACCCCTCGGCGATGACCCTGGACGGCACCAACACCTGGCTGCTGCGCGACGAGCCGAGCCGCCGGCAGGCGGTGGTGGTGGACCCGGGGCCGGCGCAGGAGGCGCATCTGGCCAGCGTCCTGCAGGCCGCGGGCTCGGTGCCGCTGATCCTGCTCACCCACGGCCACGCCGACCACGCCGAGGGCGCCCGGCGGCTGCACGAACTCACCGGCGCGCCGGTGCTGGCGCTGGATCCGGCGCACCGCTACGGCTCCGAAGGGCTGGCCGAGGGGGCGGTCGTGGAGGGCGCCGGGGTGACGATCCTGGTATGGGCCACTCCCGGGCATACCGCCGACTCGCTGTCGTTCGTGCTGCCGGCCGAGCTGTCCGGTGGGCTGGTGGGCGGGTTATCCGTGGACGGTCGCCCGGCGGCGGTCCTGACCGGCGACACCATCCTGGGCAGGGGCAGCACGGTGGTAGCCCATCCGGACGGCGTGCTGGCCGACTACCTGGCCTCGCTGCGCCGGCTGGCCACCCTGGAGGGCGTGGCGGTGCTGCCCGGCCACGGTCCGGAGCTGGCCGACGCCGGGGTGGCCGCCCGGGGCTACCTTGCCCACCGGGAGCAACGGCTGTCCCAGGTGCGCCAGGCGCTGGCCGAGGGCGGCCCGGAGCTGAGCGCCCGCGAGGTGGTGCAGCGGGTGTAC
>DASZEI010000048.1:0-11382 GCA_035940975.1 Jatrophihabitans sp.
AGCTAGCGGGTGCCCGCTAGCTAGCCGGCTGTTCCCGAGTGGTCGAAGGCCTGCGCCAGCAGCCGAAGGGTGCGCAGCCCCGCCTCGACGTTGCGGTCGAGCAGCCCGACCGCCAGGGTGGTCACGCCGGCCGCGGCGAAGTCTCGCAACCGCTCGCTCACCCGGTGCGGCGGTCCCAGCAGCGAGGTGTCGTCGATCAGCCGCAGCGGCACCGCGGCGGCCGCCGCCAGCTTGCGACCGGACAGGTAGAGCTCCTGCACCTCGCGCGCCTCGGCCCGGTAGCCCATCCGGATCGCCAGCTCGTTGTAGAAGTTCTGCTGCCGGCTGCCCATTCCACCGACGTAGAGCGCGGCGTAGGGGCGCACCGCCTTCGCGCAGGACTCGACGTCGTCGCCGATCGCCACCGGCACGGTCGGCACCACCTCGAAGCCGGCCAACTTCCGGCCGGCCCGGATCCGGCCGGCCTCGATCACAGCCAGTTGCTCGGCGGCATAGTCCGGGGCGAAGAAGGTCGCCAGCCAGCCGTCGGCGATCTCCCCGGTCAGCTCGAGGTTCTTCGGGCCGACCGCGGCCAGGTAGATCGGCAGGTCGTCGCGAACCGGATGCAGGCTCAGGTGCAGCGCCTTGCCCGGCCCGTCCGGCAGCGGCAGCGGATAGTGCTCGCCGTCGTGGACGACCCGCTCGCGGCTCAGCGCCAGCCTGACCACCTCGACGTACTCCCGGGTGCGAGCCAGCGGCCGGCTGAACCGGACACCGTGCCAGCCCTCGGACACCTGCGGTCCGGACACCCCGAGGCCGAGCCGGAACCGGCCCTCGGACAGCACGTCGAGGGTGGCGGCGGTCATCGCGGTCATCGCCGGGGTGCGGGCCGGAATCTGCATGATCGCGCTGCCCAGACCGATGGTGCTGGTCCGGCCGGCCAGCCAGCCGAGGGCGGCCGGCGCGTCCGAGCCGTACGCTTCGGCAATCCAGACCGAGGCAAAGCCCAACCGCTCGGCCTCCCGGGCCAGCACCAGATGGTTGGCCGCGGCACCCCGGCCGACCTGGTAGCCGAGGTTGAGAGCGAGCTGCATCAATCGCCTCGCGGACCGGTGTCGCCCGGCTCGGCCAGTAGACCGCGCTTGTGCAGCAGGGGCATCACACCCTCGCCGAAGGAGAAGGCCTCCTCCAGGTGGGGCTGGGCGGACAGGATCAGGTGGCTGAGGCCGAGCGAGTGGTACTCCTCGATCCGGTCGGCGACCTCCTCGTGGCTGCCGACCAGCGCGGTGCCGACCCCCGGCCGGACCAGGCCGTAACCGGCCCAGACATTGGGATAGATCTCCAGGGCTTCGGTGCTGCCGCCGTGCAGGGCCGCCATCCGGCGCTGCCCCTCGGACTCGGTGTTGCGAAACCGCTTCTGTGCCTGGGCAATCCGCATCGGGTCCATGCCCTCGACCAGTTGCCGCGCGACCTGCCAGGCCTCGGCGGAGGTGTCACGGCTGATCACGTGGAACCGGCTTCCGAACCGCAACTGCCGGCCCTGATCGGCAGCCAGCTGCCTGGTCCTGCCGATCAGCTCGGCCAGCGCCGGCGGCGGTTCCCCCCAGGTGAGAAAGACGTCGCCGTGCCGAGCGGCCACCTGTTGGGCGGCCGTCGACGAGCCGCCGAGGAAGAGCAGCGGCCGGCACGGGTGTGGCCGGGTGAGCAGCCCGGCCGCGATCCGGTAGTGCTCGCCGGTGAAATCGAAGCGGTCACCCGGCCAGGCCCGCAGCAGCACGTCGAGGAATTCGCCGGTCCGCTGGTATCGCTGGTCGTGCTCCAGCCAGTCGCCGTAGCGCCGTTGCTCGTCGGCATCACCACCGGTGACGATGTTGAGCTGCAGCCGATCCCCGGAGACCCGCTGGAAGGTGGCGGCCATCTGGGCGGCCAGCAGCGGCGAGACGAACCCCGGCCGCAGCGCGATCATGAACTTCACCCGGCTGGTTCTCGCGGCCACCGCGGCGGCTACCACCCACGGGTCCTCGCAGAAAAGCCCGAACGGGGTGAGCATTCCGGTGAAGCCGAACCTCTCGACCGCCAGCGCCACCTGGGTGAGGTAGTCGATGTCGGGTTCGCGCCGGGCGCCGGGCGTCGCCGGACCGTCCGAGGGCTTGGCGACCTCGCGGCCGTCGCCGTGCGAGGGCAGGAACCAGTGCAGTTCCAGCGGTGGGTTCTCGGGTGCGCTCACGCTGATGCCAGAGCCCCTTCGATCGGTTCGGGTGCCGGCCTGGCAGCTTGAAGTAACTCGCCGGCGATAACGGCCAGCGGATCCGGCCCGGCGGCGGCCCGGGCCTGCAGGAACAAGGCCCGGCGATACCAGCGGTGCAGCGGGTACTCCCAGGTGACGCCGATCCCGCCGGTCACCTGCATGGCGACCTGGCAGCCGCTGACCGCCGCCCGGGTGCCCGCCTGGACCGCGCACGCGATCGCCTCGGCGGCATCGCCCGGTTCGTCGTCGAGCACGCAGGCAGCCCGGTAGGCCAGCGACCGGGCCAGCTCCACCGCTGCGTAGCTATCGGCCAGCTGATGCGCCACCGCCTGGTAGGAGCCGATCGGGCGGCCGAACTGGGTGCGGATCTTGGCGTAGTCGACGGCCAGTTCCAGCACCCGATCAGCGACCCCGACCGCCTCGCAGGCCAGCAAGAGCCCGGCACGCCGCTCGACCGAGGCCAGCACCGGCTCGGCCGCCGGCGCGTCCAGCAGCAGCCGGGCCGGTGCGCCGGCCAGCCGCAACCCGGCGACGATCCGGAGTGGATCGAGGCCGGCCCGCTCGGTCAGGGTGAGGCCCGGCGCGTCCGGATCGACGGCGAACAGCGCTATCCCGGCAGCGGTGCGGGCGGCCACCAGGATCTCGGTGGCCAGGCCCGCCTGCGGGACGGACGGCAGCAGGCCGTCGAGCACCCAGCCGGTCGGCTGCCGCAGCGCCCGGCAGCCGGTCGAGCCGTCGGCCAGGGTTGCCGGCCCCGGCAGGTCGAGCCCGGCCGCCTGGTACACCGGAAGGGCCAGGGCGACCGTGACCCACCACGGCACCGGGTGCAGCACCCGGCCGCCCTCCTCGGCGAGCAGGGCGAGTTCCACCGCTCCCAACTCGGGATCCAGCCAGCCCTGCCGGACCAGCTCCGGCCAGGCCGCGCTGTCCCAGCCCGCGCCGTCGGACAGCTCCGCGATCCGGGCCGGCGGGTAGGACTGGCTCAGGTAGTGGCGGGCCGCGGCCTTCAGCTCGCGCTGGTCCTGGCTGAGGGTGAAATCCATTCGGGTCCTCCGTCGGGTTGCGCTACCGGGTCCGCGGCAGGCCGAGTACCCGCTCGGCGACGATGCCGCGCAGGATCTCCGAGGTACCGCCCTCGATGCTGTTGGTACGGCTGCGCAGGTGCTGGCGCTGCCAGTAACCGCCCCAGAAGGCGTCGGGTCCGTCGAAGGCGGCATCGGGGCCCAGCACCCGCAGCGCCAGCGCGGTCAGCCGCTGATTGGCCACCGACCAGCCCAGCTTCAGGATCGAGCTCTCGGCACCCGGTTCGCCGGTTCGCCGCAACTCGGCAAGCGCGCGGTAGCCGGTGAACCGCAGGCCCTGTAGGTGCAGGTGGAGCTCGGCGATCTCCTTGCGCACCAGCGGATCGGAATCCGCGCCCAGCGCCAGGACGGTCTCGATCAGCCGGTCGAGCTCAGCCGACAGCCGCGACGTCAGGGTGATGCCGAAGGTGCCGCGCTCGTGGGCCAGCGTCGTCATCGCGACCCGCCAGCCCTCGCCCACCGGCCCGAGCACGGTGTCTGAGGAGACCCGCACACCGGTGAGGATGATCTGGTTGAAGTCGGTGTCGCCGGACAGCTCGCGCAGCGGCCGCACCTGCACGCCGGGTGCCCGCATGTCCAGCAGCAGGCAGGTCAGGCCGGCATGCTTGACCGCTTCCGGATCGGTGCGTACCAGCAGCAGGCAGTAGTCGGCCAGGTGGGCGTAGGAGGACCACACCTTCTCACCGTCCACCAGGTAGCCGTCCGGATGCGCCTGGGCCCGGGTGCGAACCGAGGCCAGGTCCGAGCCCGCGTCCGGCTCGGAGAAGCCCTGGCAGAAGATGGTCTCGCCGGACAGGATCCGCGGCAGGAACGTTGCCTGCTGTGCCTGGCTGCCGTAGCGGATGATGGTCGGGCCGACCATGTTCAACCCGATCACGTTGACGTGATCCGGTGCGCCGGCCCGGGCGCTCTCCTCGGCGTAGATCGCCTGGTAGGCCGGCGGCAGCCCGCGGCCGCCATGCTCAACCGGCCAGCTGAGGCCGGCGTAACCGGCCTGGTAGAGCGACCTGCTCCAGGAACGCAGCTGCTCGGAACTCCAGGAGTGCGGTGCGCCGGAAGGAATCTGACCGCTCAGCCAGCTGCGCAGTTCGGCTCGGAAGCTGCCCTCGTCCTCGCTGTCGCCGATGCGCATGCTGGCACGTTAACCCAACCGCATCGGCCCGTGTCGATGCCGGCTGACAGTCGGCACGCTGGGAGAACGGCCCTGTCCGCTCGGCCTATTCAATTCCGGTACGGGGGGAGGCGCGATCGGAAAGGATGGTGTGCGGTGACGCGAGTGGTCGTCGACTACCAGTCCTGTGACAGCACCGGGTTGTGCAGCGCGATCGCACCGGAGATCTTCGAGCTGACCGATCGGGACGAGCTGCTGGTGCACGACGAGGCCGCGGAGCGGGCCGACTGGCGGTTGCTGGAGGAGGCGGCGCGAGCCTGCCCGAAGCTGGCGATCACCCTGCGGGACAGTGCCTGATGGCGGCACTGAACGACCGCAGCCCGGTCATCGTGGCCGCGGCCCGCACCCCGATCGGCAAGCGCGGCGGCTGGCTGGCGGGGCTGAAGGCGGTCGAGTTGCTGCGCCACGTCCAGCTGGAGGTGATCAACCGGGCCGGCATCGAACCCGGCCAGGTCGAGCAGATCATCGGCGGCTGCGTGACCCAGGCCGGCGAGCAGAGCCTGAACGTGACCCGCAACGCCTGGCTCAGCACCGGCTTCGACCCGGCGGTCGGCTGCTCGACCGTGGACGTCTCCTGCGGCTCGGCGCAGCAGGCCAATCACCTGATCTCGGCGCTGATCGCCGCCGACGTCCTCGATGTCGGGATCGCCTGTGGCGTCGAGTCGATGAGCCGGGTGCCGATGGGTAGCAACCTCTATCAGGGCCCGGGTCACTACAAGACCGCCGACTATCCGTGGCAGGACCCGCCGCATTCACAGTTCGGCGGTGCCGAGCGGATCGCCCGGCGCCAGGGCATCAGCCGCGCCGATGCCGACAACTACGGGTTGCGGTCCCAGCAGCGCGCCGCGCGGGCGTGGGCCGAGGGGCGCTTCGACCGGGAGGTGACCGGCGTGTCGGCACCGGTGCTGGGCTCGGACGGCACGCCCACCGGCGAGCAGCGCGAGGTCACCCGGGACCAGGGCCTGCGCGAGACCAGCCTGCCGGCGCTGGCCGAACTGCGCCCCAACATCGAGGGCGCGGTGCACACCGCCGCCACCACCTCGCAGGTGTCCGACGGCGCGTCGGCCATCCTGTGGATGTCGTGGCAGCGGGCCCGCGCGCTGGGCCTGCGGCCCCGGGCGAGGTTGAGCCACCAGGTCGTGACCGGCGCCGATCCGTACTACCTGCTGGACGGCCCGGTGGCCGCCACTGAGCGGATCCTGCGGCGGGCCGGCATGAAGCTGGCCGACGTCGATGTGGCCGAGGTCAACGAGGCATTCGCCGGGGTGGTGCTCAACTGGATGATGGCCAACGACGCCGATCCCGACCGGGTCAACGTCAACGGCGGTGCGATCGCGCTAGGCCACCCGCTGGGCTCCAGCGGCACCCGGTTGCTGGTCACCGCGCTGCACGAACTCGAACGCACCGGAGCCGAAACCGGGCTGGTCACGATGTGCTGCGGCGGCTCGCTGGGCACCGCCTCGCTGCTGCAGCGGATCTAGCCCGCCCGGATGCGCAAGCAGGACTTCTATCGCGAGGCTAACCCCGGTTCGGTCGGCCCGCTGGCCGGCGTCCGGGTGCTCGGGGTGACCAAGGTGTGGTCCGGGCCGCTGGCCACCTGCGTGCTGGCCGACCTGGGCGCCGACGTCATCGACATCGAGCTGCCTACCGGCCGGGACGGAGCGGTGCCGCCCAACATCCCGGGCACCGAGCTGTCCTGGTTTCGCGAGACGGTGCACCGCAACAAGCGCAGCGTCGCCCTGGACCTGCGCGAGCCGGCCGGCCGGCAGGACTTCCTGCGGCTGGTGGCCACCGCCGACCTGGTGGTGGAGAACTACAAGCCGGGCACCCTGGACAGCTGGCAGGTCGGCTACCCCGACTGCCGCAAGGTCCGTCCGGACCTGGTGTTCGTCTCGGTCTCGGGCTGGGGCCAGTACGGCCCGAACGAGCACCTGCCG
Organism: Jatrophihabitans sp.; assembly: GCA_035940975.1. Classification (GTDB taxonomy): domain Bacteria; phylum Actinomycetota; class Actinomycetes; order Mycobacteriales; family Jatrophihabitantaceae; genus Jatrophihabitans_A. Next base: position 6,418 of record DASZEI010000048.1, read on the forward strand.
GCCTATGACCCGGCGATCCAGGCCGCCGCCGGCTGGATGGCGCTCAACGGCGAGCCGGACGGGCCGCCACTGCGGGCGCCGACCTTCCTGGCCGACGAGCTGGCCGGCCTGCATGCCGCGATCGGCGCGCTGGCAGCGCTGGCGCACCGCGACCGGACCGGTCAGGGGCAGCAGGTGGACGTGTCGATGATGGACGCGTTGCTGTTCAGCAGCAGCGGATTGCCCACGCTGGCCGCGACCGGCGCACCGCCGGCGCGGCTGGGCAACGAGACCGACTTCGTGGTGCCGTCCAACGTCTATGCCTGCCAGGACGGCCATCTCTACCTCGCGGTGGCGTTGAGCAAGCACTGGCGCGCGTTGACCGAGGTGATCGGTCGGCCCGAGCTGGCCGGCGCCCCGGGGTACCGGACGAACTCCGAGCGGCTGGCCAACCGGGTGGAGATCAACCGGCTGGTGGCGCACTGGTGCTCGGGCCGCCCGCTCGCCGATGCCGTTGCCGCGATTGCCGAACGCGGGCTGGTGGTGGCGCCGGTCCGGACGCTGGCCGAGGCGGTCGCCGACCCGCATGTGGCGGCTCGGGAGATGTTGCAGCAGACGGTGCTCAGCGACGGCTCGGACGCGCCGCTGGTCGGCCCGCCGGTCAAGTTCTCCCGTACCCCGACCCGGATCCGGCGGGCCGCACCGGCCCCCGGAGCCGACACCGCCGAGGTCCTCGGCTCGCTGAGTGCTGCCGTGGCTACCCCGGCAAGCGACGAGTGAGTTCTTCGCCGAGCCCCGGTTAGGGTTTTTGGCAGTGCATATCGCACCATCCCTAACTGATCTGGGCAAGTTTCCCTTGCGATGAGGAGGCGGCGTGGCCGAGCAACACCGGGCCCTGGTCACGGGAGCCTCCCGAGGGATCGGCCGGGCGGTTGCACTGCGGCTGGCGCGCGACGGGCATGCGATAGCCGGCTGCTACCAGCGGGAGAGCGAGGCCTCCCGGCAGACCGAGGCGGACCTGCGGTCTCTCGAGGTGCCCTGCTACTTCGCCGAGTGCGACGTCGCCAGCCCGCAGGCCGTGCAGGACTTCGTCCGGGCCGCCGAGGACGCCATCGGTCCGATCGACCTGCTGGTCAACAATGCCGGCATCACCAGAGACCATCCGCTGGTCCTCGGCACTCCGGAGGACTGGAATGCCGTGGTGGCCACCAACCTCACCGGCACCTGGAACTTCTGCCGCGCGATGACCTTCCAGTTCATGAAGAACCGCAGCGGCGTGGTGGTCAACATGTCCTCGGTCGCCGGCGTCTACGGCAATGCCGGCCAGACCGCCTACGCGGCCAGCAAGGCCGGCATCATCGGGTTGAGCAAGTCGCTGGCCAAGGAGGTGGGCTCGTTCGGCATCCGGGTCAATGTGGTGGCGCCGGGCTTCATCGAGACCGACATGACCGAGGTGCTCAACAAGAAGCTGCGCGCGCAGGCCCTGGCCGGCATTCCGCTGAAGCGGTTCGGCCATCCCGAAGATGTCGCCGAGCTGGTGGCGTTCCTGCTGTCGGAGAATGCCTCCTACATCACCGGGCAGGTTTTCCAGGTCGACGGGGGCATCACTCTGTGAGCCGCGCCGCCGAGGCCGGGTGGGTGCGCACCCCCGGCGTGGTCGACGTTGCCGCGCCGCTGCGAGCTGTCGAGCAGTGGTGCTGCGAGCCGGACGGGAACTCGGTGCGGCTGACCGCGCGGGTCGGGGTGCACGGCGATGACCCCAACCTGCGCGGCCACTTTCCAGGATTGCCCATCTTTCCCGGCATCTTCGTGATCGAGTCGCTGTGCCAGGCGATGGCTCAGGCGTTCGGGCGCGACGGCGGGCAGCCGCCGGTGCTGCGCAACCTGCGCTCGGTGCGCTTTCTCGCGCCGCTGCTGGACGGGGACGAGCTGACCCTGCGGATCACCGTGACGCCGGCCACCGGCGGCTGGTCGACCAAGTCCGAAGGCACCCGGCTCGACGGCACCGTCGCGGCGCGGATCCGGGCCGACTTCATAGCTGGCCAGGCCGCCGATGCGTGAGCACTGCGACGTCCGGACCGTGCTGCCGCAGCGCTTTCCGCTGCTGCTCGTCGACCGGGTGTTGGAACTGGAACCGGGCCGGCGGATCAGCACCGTCAAGGCGGTCACCGGTACCGACGCCTGCTTCGCCGAGCTCCCGGAGGGAGCGGAGGGCTGGCGCTACAGCTACCCGTACTCGCTGATCATCGAATCCTTCGGGCAGAGCGCGGCACTGCTGTGGTTGGACGGCCGGTTGCCGACACCCGAGGACGATCAGGTGCTGATGTTCGTGGGCGCCACCAATTTCTGTTTCGACGGCACCGCCCATCCCGGTGACGTCCTGCGGCACGAGGTCCGGATGGACTCCGTGATCGCCGATACCGCTTTCGCATCAGGCGAAATCTGGGTCGGCGACCGCCGACTGGCCACCGTGGCCACGCTGGTCGCCACCCGGCGCCCAGTCCGTCCGGCGCCGACCGGCCAGCCGGCCTGACGTTTTCCGCTCCACCAGCACTGTCCGCACCGAATCGTCGATGAGAAGGATTGCTATGAATCAGGAAGAGCAGCAGCTCGAGGACCTCCGTGCCATGGTCGCCGAGGTACTCGAAGTGGAACCGGAAGAGCTGAGCGACACCGGCGACTTCATGGAGGACTACGAGGCCGATTCGCTGCGCGCCATCGAGATCCTGGCCCGGATCGACAAGATGTACAAGGTCGAGATCCCGCAGGCTGAGCTGCCGGAGCTGCGCAACCTCAAAGCCGTGCACGCCGCGCTTATCCGGCACTCGGTCCGGGACTGAACAACATGGTTCGCGTCGCGGTCACCGGGCTCGGCCCTGTGTCGAGCATCGGAATCGGCGTGTCGGCGTTCGCAGAGGGATTGCGAACCGGCCGGTCCGGCATCTCCGCGATCAGCAGTTTCGATCCAACCGGCTTCCCGCATCAGAACGCCGGCGAGGTACAGGACTTCAAGCCCACCGAGTACCTGCACCGGCTGGATCCGGCCCGCTGGGGTCGCTCCAGCCAGCTCGCGGCCAGCGCCGCGCGGCTGGCCGTTGCCGATGCCGGCCTGGACCTGTCCCAGCTCGACCCGGGCCGGGCGCATGCGGTCATCGGCACCACCAGCGGTGAGTCGCAGGTGGCCGAGGCGCTGACCGCGCAGCTGATCGCCGGCGGGTTCGGATCGCAGGATCCGGCGCTGCTGAACCAGTTGCCGGCCAACCGGCTGGCCAACGCGGTGAGCGAGGAACTCGGCCTTCGGGGCGAGTCGCTGACCATCGCCACCGCCTGCTCGGCCAGCAACTACGCGATCGGCTACGGCTATGACCTGCTGGTCACGGGCGAAGCCGACGTGGTGTTCACCGGCGGTGCCGATTCGGTATGCCGTTGGGCGCACGCCGGATTCTTCCGGCTCGGCGCGCTGACCGGCACCGCCTGCGCACCGTTCGACCGGGACCGCTCCGGCATCCTCACCGGTGAGGGCGGTGCGGTGCTGCTGCTGGAGACCTTCGAGCACGCCGAGGCACGCGGCGCGCGGATCTATGCCGAGCTGCTCGGCTACGGCCTCAACTGCGATGCCAACCATCCGGTCTCACCGGACCGGGCCAGCATCGCCGAATGCATGCGGGTGGCGCACCGCAACGCCGGCATCGAGCCGGAACAGGTCGACTACATCAGCGCGCACGGCACCGGGACGGTGGCCAACGACCTGATCGAGGGCAGCGCCATCCTGGACGTGTTCGGTCCCAACCCGCCGCCGGTCAGCTCGATCAAGTCGATGATCGGGCACACCATGGGCGCGGCCTGCGGGTTCGGCGCGATCGCGGCGGTGACGGCGATCGACCAGGGATTCCTGCCGCCGACGATCAACTGGGTGAACCCCGATCCGGAACTGGCCGGCATCGACCCGGTGCCGAACGTGGCACGGCCGGCGACGGTGCTGATCGCGCAGAACGACGGGTTCGCCTTCGGCGGCAACAACGCCATCGTCATTCTCGGAGCGGTCGCGTGAGCGAAGTCGTCATCACCGGCTGGAGTGCTCTGACCTCAGCCGGAATCGGCGCCGACGCGCTGGCCGAGCAGCTGGCCGGCGCGGACTACGCCTCGGCGCGGGTTGCCGGCGGGGTCGGCGTCAGCCAGCTCTACGACGAGCCGCTGCCGGCTCCGACCGGCCACGCGCTGGCCGGCTTCGACGTCCGCGCGGAACTGGGCCGCAAGGGCACCAGCTCCTTCGACCGGACCACCGCGCTGGCCGTGGTGTGCTGCCAGGAAGCACTGCGCTCGGCCCAGCTGGAACTCACCGACAGCTCCCGGACCCGGATCGGGGTGGCACTGGGCACCAGCCTGGGCAGCTTCAAGTCCACCAGCGACTACAGCCGCGAGACGCTGGTGCAGGACAAGCCCTACCTGGTCAACCCGATGCTGTTTCCCAACACCGTGATGAACTGCGCGGCCGGCCAGGTCGCGATCCGGTTCGGCCTGCGTGGTGTCAATGCCACCATCGCCGGCGGCACGCTGGCCTTTCTCAACGCGGTCCGCTATGCCTGCAACGCCCTGGACCGGGGCTACGCCGACGTGATGCTGGCCGGCGCCGTGGAGGAGTACACCCCGCACCGCGCCTGGGCCTCGCACCTGACGGGCACCACCGCCACGGTGGCAGCCGGCGAGGCCGCCGGGCTGTTCGTGCTGTCCCGGCCACCCGCGGTGGACATCGCGACCGGGGACGAGGCCCGGATCCTGGCAGTCAGCACCGGATTCGGGCCGGGGAACTCGGAGCAGGCCGAGCAGGCGCTGGCCGGCTGTGTCCGCCGAGCGGTGCGGCAGGCCGGTGTCGATCCCGCCGACATCGACACGGTGCTGACCGGCGAGGCGAGCGAGAGCGACGAGGCCGAGTACGGGCCGGTGGCCGGAGCACTGGGGCACCGGCCACGGCGGGTGCTGGCCAAG
>DASZEI010000049.1:0-2892 GCA_035940975.1 Jatrophihabitans sp.
CTCGGTGATCTGGGAGAACCCGCACCATGCCGTTGAGAATGCGGCAGTGAACGGAGCACACCTGTGAGCACACCCGCCAGCACACCCGCGAGCACGCCGACCTTCGCCGACGAGGTCGTCACCCGGTCCCTGGTGCGCTACCTCGAGGTGCCCGGGGTGGCCGGCGAGTTCGCCCTGATCACCCTGGACAACGGCCACGACCACACCCGGCCGTCCACCTTCGGCCCGGCCGGCCTGCGGGCCCTGGACGACGCGCTGGACCAGATCACCGCCCGCTCGCCCAAGGTCAGCGCCGTCGCGGTGACCGGCAAGCCGTTCATCTTCGCCGCCGGTGCCGACATCTCCGGCATCGGCCTGGTCACCGACCGGTCGCAGGCGCTGGCCGTCGCCGAAGAAGGGCACCGGGTCTTCGCCCGGATCAAGAACCTCGACGTCCCCACCTTCGCCTTCGTCAACGGCGCGGCGCTGGGCGGCGGCCTGGAGCTGGCGTTGCATTGCGACTACCGCACCGTGTCCAGCTCGGCAGCGGCGATCGCCTTTCCGGAGTGCTTCCTGGGGCTGGTGCCGGGCTGGGGCGGAACCCAGCTGCTGCCCAACCTGATCGGGGCCGACAAGGCCGTCCGGGTGATCATCGAGAACGCGCTGAACCAGAACAAGATGCTCACCCCCCAGCAGGCCGCCGACTTCGGCATCGCCGACGTTCTGCTGGACTCGGCCGACTTCCTCGCCGAGTCGCTGCGCTGGGCCGCCCGGGTGCTCGACGGCACGGTGACGGTGTCGCGGCCCGAGATCGATCGCGGCGCCGGCTGGGACGCGGCGCTGGCCAGGGGCAGGGCAGCGGCCGACGCGCGGCTGCACGGCGCGGCGCCGGCGCCCTACCGGGCGCTGGAACTGATCGAGCTGGCCAGGACGGCGAGCTTCGCCGAGGGCACCGCCGCCGAGGACGCGGCGCTGGCGGACCTGATCATGAGCGACGAGCTGCGCAGCGGCCTGTACGCCTTCGAGCTGGTCAACAAGCGGGCCAAGCGGCCGGCCGGCGCGCCGGACAAGTCGCTGGCCCGCCCCGTCACCAAGGTCGGCGTGGTCGGTGCCGGGCTGATGGCCGGGCAGCTGGCGCTGCTGTTCGTCCGCCGGTTGGAGGTGCCGGTGGTGCTCACCGACCTCGACCACGAGCGCCTGGACAGGGGCATCGGCTACGTGCACGGTGAGATCGACGCGCTGCTGGGCAAGGGTCGGATCAGCCAGGACAAGGCCAACCGGCTCAAGGCGCTGGTGACCGGTTCGCTCACTAAGGACGCCTTCGCCGACGCCGACTTCGTGATCGAGGCGGTCTTCGAGGAGCTGTCGATCAAGAAAGCGGTCTTCGCCGAGCTGGAGCAGCATCTGGCGCCCGAGGCGATCCTGGCGACCAACACCTCGTCGCTGTCGATCACCGAGATGGCCGCCGAGCTGCGGCATCCCGAGCGGGTGGTGGGCTTCCACTTCTTCAATCCGGTCGCGGTGCTGCCGCTGCTGGAGGTCGTCCGGGGCGCCAAGACCGACGACGCCGCGCTGGCCACCGCCTTCGCCGTCGCCAGGACGCTGAAGAAGTCGGCCGTGCTGGTGTCCGACGCCCCGGCCTTCGTGGTGAACCGGCTGCTGACCCGGTTCCTGGGCGAGGTCACCGCGGCGGTGGACGAGGGCACCCCGATCGAGGTCGCCGACCGCGCGCTGGCGCCGCTGGGGCTGCCGATGCCACCGTTCGTGCTGCTGGCCCTGGTCGGGCCGGCGGTCGCGCTGCACGTTGCCGAGACCATGCACGCGGCCTTTCCGGACCGCTTCGGGGTGTCGGAGAACCTGCGCCGGCTGGTCGAGGCCAAGAAGTCCGGCGTCTACGTCTGGGACACCGGCAGCCCCGAGGTCGACCCGGAGGTGGCGCGGCTGTTCGTGTTCGGTGACCGGCCCTCCACCGAGGAGCAGGTCCGCGACCGGGCGCTGGCGGCGCTGGCACAGGAGATCGACCTGATGCTGGCCGACGGCGTGGTCGCCGAGCCGCAGGACATCGACCTGTGCATGCTGCTGGGCAGCGGCTGGCCGTTCCATCTCGGTGGCGTCACCCCGTACCTGGACCGGCAGGGAGTCTCGGAGCGGGTCCGGGGCAGCCGGTTCCTGGCACCCGGCGTGGCCAGCGTCCCGAGCGCCTAGCGCGGGCCGTCCCGAGCGCTTGCGCCCCGGGGCTAGCGTCCCGAGCGGTTAGCGCCGGTGGCTCAGGGCAGCTCGGCGATGGCCTGCAGGTCCTCCGGTCCCAGGTCCAGCAGCGAGGCCTGGTTGCTGCCCGGCTGGTAGCCGACCACGGTGGCGTCCGCGCCGAGCGCCACGACCTGGCCGTTCCACCAGAGCGGGCTCAGCGGCGCCTGGATCGGGAAGCCGTCCGGCTGCAGGGCCGGGGCCGACGGCGACGGCGACCGGGACGCGGAGCTGCCGGAGGCGGTCACCGAACCCGTCGCTGCCGGGCCGGTGCTGCCGACCGTGCTGGACCCGCTGACGGTCACCGCCGGCCCGGACGGGCCCGGCCCCAGCGGAGTGCTCCCGCCCGGCGAGGCGCTGCGAGCCGGCTGGCTGCTCGGGGCCGGCGGCTGGACGAGCGCCAGCACCTCCACCCGGTCGGTGCCCACGTTCTTCAACTGCGCCACCACCAACCGGCGCCGCGAACCCACCTGGGCATACACCGCGAACGCCGAGCCGTCCGGGTTGAAGCTGGCCGGACCGGTCACCACGGTGATCCCCCGGGTCGGCTGGAACCACCGCACCCCGGCGACCGTTGTCGGGGTGGCGCTGGGCGAGGCCGACCCGGAGCCGGACGGCGACGGCGGGCTGCTGGACTCCGAGCCGGTACCGGACGCCGACGGGCTG
>DASZEI010000050.1:0-5006 GCA_035940975.1 Jatrophihabitans sp.
CACCTGACCCACCGTCGGCTGACCCACCGTCGGTGCGGGGTTCAGCGGACATGGGAGGGCACGAACGGCGGCTTGGTGACGCGGAACCGGCCGGGGCGGCCGCGGACGTCGACGACAACCTCCTCGCCGTCGGTCACCGCATCGGCGCGCACCAGCGCTAACCCGATGCCGACCTTGCGCGTCGGAGAGAACGTGCCGCTGGTGACCTCGCCGATCGTCGGTCCGCCGGCCACGTGGGCCACCGTCATGTGCCCACGGGGGATGGCGCGCTCGAGGCCCTCCAACCCGATCAGCTTGCGCTGGCGACCGGCCGCCTTCTCGGCCAGCAGGGCGTCCCGGCCCCAGAAGGACGGCTTGTCCCACCCCACCGCCCAGCCCAGGCCGGCCTCCACCGGCGTGACCGACGGGGAGATGTCCTGCCCGTGCAGCGGATAGCCCATCTCGGTCCGCAGGGTGTCGCGGGCGCCGAGGCCGGCCGGCATCCCGCCCAGGTCGCGGGCGTTCTCGACCAGGGCGTCCCACAGCGGCACCGCGTCGTTCCAGGCCGGGATCAGCTCGTAGCCGTGCTCGCCGGTGTAGCCGGTGCGGCAGACCCGTACCGGCCGGCCGTCGAACTCGGCGTCGACGAAGCTGACGTAGTCCAGCTCGACCGGCAGCCGCAGCGTGCGCAGCAACTCGGCCGACTTCGGGCCCTGCACGGCCAGCACGGCGAAGTCCTGGTGTTGGTTGGTCACCGTGACCCCCTCCGGGGCGGCGGCAGCGAGCAGCCCGACCACCTCGTCGGCGTTGGCCGCGTTCGGCATCAGGAACACCTGCTCGTCACTGACCAGGTAGCTGAAGACGTCGTCGATCACGCCACCGTCCTCGGCGCAGCACAGCGTGTACTGCGCCTGGCCCGGTCCGATCTTTCCCAGGTCGGCCGTCAGGCAGGAGTTGACGAAGTCCCGCGCGCCCGGACCGGCGACCGTGGCCTTGCCCAGGTGCGAGACGTCGAAGATGCCGACGCAGGTCCGGACGGCGGTGTGCTCGGCGATCACGCCACCGCCGGACGCCCCGTATTCGATGGGCATCTCCCAGCCGCCGAAGTCGGCGAGCTTGGCTGCCAGTCCGACGTGGCGGTCGTGCAACGGTGAACGGCGCAGCTCAGTCATGGCGCAACGGTACCGACCCGGCGCGCCGCCTTCGCAGCCGTGTCACGGACCGAACAAGCCGGTGCCGGACGGGCAAAATGGAAGCGTCGGCGACGTCACCTACAGTTGCCGTATGACATCGGTTTTCTTGATCGACAGCGCGGCGCCGCTGACCGCCGACGCGATCGTGGTGGCGACGGTTTCGACCGATGACGGCGTGGCGCTGGCCGACGGCGCGGCCGGTGTCGATGCCGCTCTCGGCGGCGTCCTGCTGGCCGCGCTGCGGGCCGTGGAGGCCAGCGGCCGGGCCGACGAAGCGATCAAGATTCCCACCCTGGGCAAGAGCGCCACCCCGCTGATCGTGGCCACCGGGCTGGGCCGCGCCGAGCCTGGCACCCTCGATCCCGAAGCGGTCCGGCGAGCGGTCGGAACCGCGCTGCGCGGGCTCCAGTCGGCCAAGCGGGTGGCGGTGGCGATCGGCACCGGCACCGACCCGGAACTGGTTGCCGCCATCTCCGAAGGAGCCCTGCTGGGTGGCTACCGGTTCCTCAAATACAAGCCCAGCGCCAAGCCGAACGAATTGCGCCGGCTCGATATCGCGGTCTCCGAACCGGCGCAGGCCAGCGCCAAGGCCGCGATCCGGCGGTCCCGGATCATCGCCGAGGCGGTCAACAACACCCGTGACCTGGTCAACACCCCCGCCAACGACCTGAACCCGGTGACCTTCGCCGGCTACGCCCGGGAGCAGGGCGAGGCGGCCGGGCTGGCCGTCGAGGTGCTCGACGAGCGGGCCCTCAAGCGCGGCCGTTTCGGCGGCATCCTGGCGGTCGGCAGCGGCTCGCACACGCCGCCGAGGCTGGTGCGGCTGAGTTACGCCCCGGCCCGGGCCCGGACCCGGGTAGCGCTGGTGGGCAAGGGCATCACCTTCGACACCGGCGGGCTGGACATCAAGCACACCGGCATGGGCGACATGAAGGCCGACATGGCCGGCGCCGCGGCGGTCATCGAGTCGATCATCGCGGCGGCCAGGCTCAAGCTGCCGATCGCGATCACCGCCACCGTCCCGATGGCTGAGAACGCGGTGTCCGGCTCGTCCTACCGGCCCTCCGACATCCTGGTGATGCGCGACGGGCGCACCGTGGAGATCGACAACACCGACGCCGAGGGCCGGCTGATCCTGGCCGACGCGATCCTGCGAGCCTGCGAGGACTCCCCCGACTACCTGATCGACACGGCCACCCTGACCGGCGGCCAGGTGGTCGCGCTGGGCAGTGGCACCTCCGGGGTGATGGGCACCGAAGCCTTCCGCGACCGGGTGGTGGCGATCGGTACCGCCGCCGGTGAATCGCTGTGGCCGATGCCGCTGCCACTCCGGCTGCGCACCGCGCTGGACTCGCCGGTGGCCGATGCCGTCAACCTGCCCAAGGACCGCTCGGCCTCGATGCTGGTGGGCGGCACCTTTCTGAACAGCTTCGTGCCCGAGGGCCTGGACTGGGTGCACATCGACATCGCCGGCCCGGCGTTCCTGAAGTCGGCGTCCGGCTACAACGGTGAGGGCGGCAGCGGCGTGATCGTGCGAACCCTGGTGGCCAGCCTGATCGATCTGTCGGAGGACAGCGCGGCTGAAATCCGGCGCTCAGGCACGCGCTGAGCAGGCACCGCCCGGCTGCGGCGGGTATGAACGCGAAGTGACAAGATGGAGCCGGCCGGCGGTGCGCCGGGCCTGCTGTATTCACTGGTGACGATCGGGGCGAGACAGCCCCGAAGCTTGGAGACATGTCGTGGCAGCCGAAGGGGCCGGGAACAACGTCGACGTCGTGATCCTGGGTGGTGGCAGCGGCGGGTACGCCGCCGCGCTGCGCGCCGCCGAGCTGGGCAAGTCCGTCGTGCTGATCGAGAAGGACAAGGTGGGCGGTACCTGCCTGCACCGGGGATGCATCCCGACCAAGGCGCTGCTGCATGCCGGTGAGGTCGCCGACGCGGCGCGCGAGAGCGCGCAGTTCGGGGTCAACGCCAGCTTCGAAGGCATCGACATGGCCGGCGTCCACAAGTACAAGGACGGCGTCGTCTCCAAGAACTGGAAGGGCCTGCAGGGCCTGATCCGCAGCCGCGGCATCACCATCGTCGAGGGCGAGGGCCGGCTCACCGGACCCAAGCAGGTCAGCGTCGGAGACCAGACCTACACCGGCACCAACGTGGTGCTGGCCACCGGCTCCTACTCGCGCACCCTGCCCGGCCTGGAGCTGGACGGTCAGCGGGTGATCGCCAGCGAGCACGCCCTGGGCCTGGACCACGTGCCGGCCAGTGCTGTGGTCCTGGGCGGCGGCGTGATCGGGGTCGAGTTCGCCAGCGCCTGGAAGTCCTTCGGCACCGACGTGACCATCGTCGAGGCGCTGCCGCACCTGGTGCCGCTGGAGGACGAGGCCAACTCCAAGATGCTCGAACGTGCCTTCCGGCGGCGCGGCATCAACTTCAAGCTGGGTGCCCGGTTCGACCATGTCGAGCACACCGACAGCGGCGTGAAGGTGCATCTGGCCGACGGCCAGACGCTGGAGGCTGAACTGCTGCTGGTCGCGGTCGGGCGCGGCCCGACTTCGGCCGACCTCGGCTACGAGCAGGCCGGTGTGAGCATGGAGCGCGGCTTCGTGCTCGTCGATGAGTACTGCCGCACCAGCGTCGAGGGCGTCTACGCCGTCGGTGACCTGATCCCGACCCTGCAGTTGGCCCACGTCGGCTTCGCCGAGGGCATTCTGGTGGCCGAGCACATCGCCGGCCTGCCGGTGGTGCCGATCGACTACGCCGGCGTCCCACGGATCACCTACTCCAGCCCGGAGGTGGCCTCGGTCGGGCTCACCGAGGCGCAGGCGGCCGAGAAGTACGGCGCCGAGCAGATCAAGACCGTGACCTATGACCTGTCCGGCAACGGCCGCAGTGCGATCCTCAACACCAAGGGCGCGGTGAAGCTGGTGGCCGAGAAGTCCGACGGCGCTGTGGGCAGGGTGCTCGGCGTGCACATCGTGGGTGACCGGGTCGGTGAGCTGATCGCCGAGGCGCAGCTGATCTACAACTGGGAGGCGCTGCCCAGCGAGGTAGCCCAGCTGATCCACCCACATCCGACCCAATCCGAGGCGATCGGCGAGGCTCACCTGCTGCTCGCCGGCAAGCCGTTGCACGTGCACGACTGAGCTTCGGCCAGGGACTTCCGGGGCTCGCTGCCCGCTGTGTCACGCCTTGATCAACGATAGGAGCCAGAAGACATGCCGGTCTCAGTGACCATGCCGCGCCTCGGAGAGAGCGTGACCGAAGGAACCGTTACGCGCTGGCTGAAGCAGGAAGGCGATCAGGTCACCGCGGACGAGCCGCTACTGGAGGTCTCGACGGACAAGGTCGACACCGAGGTGCCTTCGCCTGCCTCGGGCATCCTGACGTCGATCAAGGTCGCCGAGGACGAGACCGTCGAGATCGGCGTGGAACTCGCGGTGATCAGTGACGCCAGCGAGGCCTCGGCCGGCTCCGAGCAGCAGGCCGGATCGGCCGAGGGTTCCGCTCAGGAGCAGCCTGCCGCCGAGCCGCCCGCTCAGGCCGAGGAATCCGCGCCCGCGGAACCGGCCGCTCAGGGTGCTGAGGATGAGGGTGCCCAGGATGAGGGTGCCCAGGATGAGGGTGCTCAGGAGGACGCTGCCCAGGCCGACCCGGCCCAGGATGACGCTGCCCGGGCTGAGGCTGCTCAGGCGCGGCCGGCGGATGAGCAGTCCACCGACGAGCAGGCACCGGACGAGCCGATCAGCGAGGCCGCCCCGGAGGCCGGCTCAGCCGGGCCGTCGGCGCAGCAGCCGGCCGCGGGCAACCAGCAAGCCGCCGCTCCGCCCTCGGCCG